>JAGYKU010000016.1 GCA_018401455.1 Flavobacteriales bacterium | reverse complement strand
GACCCATCCCCATGAATCAAAGGTGACTTTAATTCCATATAACTCTTAACAAATTTGGGAATTGCGGCAGCATATGCTCCATCTGGGTCTTGTCTTCTTCCAAAAACATTAAAATATCTCAATCCAATAATCTCTATGCCATGCAAGTCTGAGAATACTTTTGCATAGAGTTCGTTTACATATTTGGTAACTGCATAAGGCGAAAGTGGTGCTCCAATTCGCGCTTCAATTTTTGGAAGTTCTTTACTGTCTCCATATGTAGATGAACTTGCTGCATAAACAAATCTAGCCACTTTATTCTCTACAGATGCTACTAACATGTTCAAAAACCCATTAATATTTACTTCGTTAGTTGTAATAGGGTCTTTAATAGAACGTGGTACAGAACCTAAAGCCGCTTGATGCAAAACAATATCAATATCTTTGGTTGCTAATTTGCAAGTTTCTAGATTTCGAATGTCTCCTTCAATCAATTTAAAATTACTCAAACCAATATAAGGATTAAGATTTTCTCTTTTTCCAGTTGCAAAATTATCAAGCACTGTAATTTGATTCTCTTGTCGAATAAGTTTTTCCACAAGATTGGAACCTATAAATCCTGCTCCTCCTGTAATGAGTATATTTTTATTCTTAATTTCCAATTGATTCACTTTAATAAGTTTTCAAAATTAATTATTTGATTTTAAAAAAGTGTTATTAATGTAATAAACTTAGATATTATCTAAAAAAACTTATTTTTGAAAAAAATTTAATTTATTGAAAGATTGTATTATCATAGGAACAAGTCCTTTGGCGCTCGCTGAAGCGGCATATTTAAACAACAATGGATACAACTGCCTAAATATCGAAGGCAAAAGTGAGATTGGCGGAGCTTGGACAACTATCAAATATGAAGATTTTCCTGAAATAGAAATTGGCAGTCACATATGGAGTTATAACAAAAAGACTTATTTGTTAATTCAAAATTTATTTGAGATTCCTCTTGTAAAATTAGATTATCAACCTAAAATTTTATTCAAAAACCTATTGATTCCTTATGATTGGAAAATGAATTTATTGTCTATAAAATCAATTTATTCAAATCTTTTTAAATTTAATTTTAAGTTCTTCAAAAGTATTAAAACATATCCCGATATAAGATTTAGTATTTTAACTTCAGCATATATGTATCCCAAGAATGGGGCTATAGATATTAAAAATGCTTTAGAAACTTTTATTAAAAAGCAAGAACTTAAAATTGATTTAAATAAAAAAGTCAAAAGTATTTCGATTTCAAGGGAATCTATAGAAGTATTGATGTTTGATGGTGGGAAATATTATTGTTCAAAACACTTGATTTTAACCTCTCTTTCTGAAATTGAACAAATTATTCTCGAAAATGGTGAAGAAATTAAATTGCCAAAAAAAGAAATTCAATACATTCACAGACATTTATTAATTAAAGATAATAAAAAACCAAAATTTAATTACATCAGATGTGTTTCCGATAAAGTAATTCATAGGCTAAGCGATATGACTTCTCAAGTAAAAAATCAACTTAGCAAAAATGAAATTGTGATTTGCGTTGGAATATTTCAAGAACAATATGAAAAAATGAATACTTCAGAGCAAGAAGATTATGTCATGAATTTCTTAAAAAAACAAAAGTTGATTTCAAAATCGGCAACTTTAATAAAGTCTTATAGTAATACCTACCCATCCTTCTATAATGATTCAAATTTGATGAAAGAAATTGAAAGAAAATCAAACGGAAAAATTAAAATCTTAAGATCAACAGACTTTATTTATAGTTTCTACAACAATTACGATAAGTACTCTACTCTTATTTAATCGCATATCCATACTTAATGTATTTCCATGAATTTGGTATAATTGGATGAATTAATGTATCTATTTTGCCTAAAAATGATCTTTGCTTTTCAGTTCTACCAAATGTTCCAAAAAAACCAAAAGACTTTAATTCATACTTTGAAAAATCTTGAAGTAAGGTTTTGAATTCTAAATGACTAGGGTAATACCATCTTTCTCCCCAATTAGTAAATTTTCTTCTTGCAAATTGATGCATTTTTGTTGCGCGAGCATTTTCTGCAAAAAGTAAAACTCCTCCTGGTTTTAAAATTCTATAAAGTTCAGTTAGCGCATTTTTCTGATACTCTATATTTCCTAAAGCGCCTATTACTGATTTAAAAATAACTAAATCGAACTCACCATTCTTATAACTAGTGTTCGTGACATCCTGTTTTTCATACGATATAAAACTCTCAGCCTTGTGTTTAACATGGAGTTTAAGAGGAATTGCTTCGGGAAACTCATTGTAATCTGTACAAATCACATTTATACCTTGTAAAGCCAACCATAAAGAAAGTCCTCCTTCTCTTTCACCGAAAGCTACAGTTTTTTGAGGTTTTACTTTTTGGACAATTTCTTCCCATATAGGAAGTGTTTTTGACCAATTGTAAATATCCCATTGAAATATATCTTTCTTTATATGGATATTCTTAATTGTATGGGTAGTAAGGATTATCAAATCAAATTTTATTTAGCATATGCTACAGACCTTTTCTCTCTAATCACAGTTACTTTCACTTGACCTGGATAGGTCATTTCTGTTTGAATTTTATGAGAAATTTCAAAAGATAATTCTTCAGATCTTTGGTCACTAATTTTATCTGCTTCTACTAATACTCTCAATTCTCTTCCGGCTTGAATTGCATAAGCGGTATTTACACCTTCATAACTCAAAGCAAGATTCTCTAAATCCTTAATTCTCTGAATGTAAGCATCCACAATCTCTCTTCTGGCTCCTGGTCTTGCTCCCGAAATAGCATCACAAACTTGTACAATTGGAGAAATCATTGTTGTCATTTCAATCTCATCGTGGTGGGCTCCAATAGCATTACAAATATCTGGTTTTTCACCATACTTTTCTGCTAATTTCATTCCCAAAATAGCGTGTGGCAATTCTGGCTCATCTTCAGGAACTTTTCCTATATCATGTAAAAGACCTGCTCTTTTAGCAACCTTTGGATTAAGTCCTAATTCAGATGCCATTGTAGCACACAGATTGGCAACTTCTCTCGAGTGTTGAAGTAAATTTTGTCCATAAGAAGAACGGTATTTCATTCTTCCTACCATTTTAATCAATTCTGGATGTAATCCATGAATCCCAAGATCGATACAAGTTCTTTTCCCTGTTTCAATAATTTCTTCTGTTAGTGATTTCTTGGTTTTAGCAACCACTTCTTCAATTCTTGCCGGGTGAATTCTTCCATCACTTACCAATTGGTGTAAAGAAAGTCTTGCAATCTCTCTACGAATAGGGTCAAAACAAGATAAAATGATTGCTTCTGGAGTATCATCAACTATAATCTCAACACCAGTTGCGGCTTCAATCGCTCTAATATTTCTACCTTCACGTCCTATGATACGACCTTTCACATCATCAGACTCAATATTGAATACAGAAACGCAATTGTCAATAGCTTCTTCAGTTCCAATACGTTGAATGGTGTTGATGATAATCTTTTTGGCATCTTGTTGTGCAGTCAATTTTTGTTTTCGTCCTGAATTTCTTGATGTTATATGCCATTGCATCTGTTCTTGCTTCATCTTTCAAAGTTTGAACCAACTGTTTTTGCTTCCTCCACAGAATAACTGCTCAATTTTTCAAGTTCAGAAACTTGTTTTTGATGCATTTATCCACCTGGATTATATTGAAGTGATTTCAAGTTGTCTTTCTGAGGTTTTCCCAAGTGTTTACTTGTTTCTCTTCTGTTGTATTCTTCAATTTTCTGATTAAGCGTCTTTTCTTTCTGATTGAACCTTATTTTCACGTTCTTGCATTTTTGGTTTTTACCATTAATCACATTTTCATGCTCTTTCTTGTTGTAAAAACTTTTCCTTGTTTGAATAATTTGTCTTTCTTGATTGTCTTCCTTCTAATTCGGCTTTTTTATAATCCCTGCCTTTTTTAGATTTCAATAGTTGTTGAATATCAAAACCCAATGAGGATTCCTGCTACCAAAACCTATTACTGCACCTATTAGCATACTCCATTTTGTATATATTTTATAAAATAATTAAATATTTAACCTTCACTTCATGTGAAAATTAATTTTGACACAAATTGAAAAATGAATAAACTAAAGGTGTTGGGAATTGATTGATTTACTTTTCCAAGTCTTCTTGTAGTTTTGAGTATTCTACATCTTTTTTCTCCTTGGTAACAGTGGTCGCATAATAAATGCTGTCATTGCTAATAAATCTTGTGTATCTCTACTGCATAATTGTCTTACTTTCTTGAGTATTGTTATTGATAGACTCAGCGGCTTTTCTGATGGACTCCCTCTTCTTTAGGGTCAATAGTCAGCGGGTAAACTCTACCTCCAATATTTACTTTTATAGATAAACTATCCATTTTTAAATTACTTATTCAATAATGCAATGCACTTGTCAATTTCTCTAACCATCTGCTTATCTTTAAATTTTAGGTCTTTGTTATTATCCACTTCACCACCTTCTAAAGATTTTGCCATTTTCATCACTTTGTATTTTTGCTCTAATTCCATTAAAGAATTACTTTTCTCCAAAAGTTGTTGCTCCATAGACTGAACAGCCTCACTCAACGCTTTTATTTTTGAGTACGTCTCTTGTAAAACAAGGTTTTTTACCTTGAATTTCTTCTACTATGTTGGATTTATGATAACTCATTTTTGGTTTTTAAAACAAATTTTTACAAAAATAAGATTTAAATGCCATTTAAATAACTAATGTTATTTTTTAATACCAATTATTCAAAACTCTGTTTGCACTTGTTTTTGTTGATAGATGTTTCAGATAATTAATTTTTATAATACGCTTTGGCAGTACTTTTGTAATTGAAAGTTTTTTTTGCATCATCTAACATTATAATTCAATTAAAATTAAAATGAAATATTATATTATATTTTTCGTGTTTTTAATATCACACTTCTCATTCGGTCAAGTTCCTTATGAGCAGACAAATTTTCAAGCACCACTAGGAATTGATTTGGTTTTGGCTGGAAATTTTGCGGAAATGAGGTCGAATCATTTTCATACTGGATTGGATATCAAAACAAACGGAAGAGAAGGTTATAAAATTTACGCTATTGATTCTGGTTATATTTCTAGAATCAATGTTTCTCATTATGGCTACGGGAATGCTATTTACATTACACATCCTAATGGTTACACCTCAGTTTACGCACATTTAAGTACTTTTCCCAAAGAAGTATTGGATTATATTAGAAAAAAACAATATTCGAAACAATCGGAAACCATTCAAGTATATCCAGGCCCTAACGAATTGAAAGTAAAAAAAGGAGAAGTATTTGCCTTTTCAGGAAATTCAGGAAGTTCAACAGCGCCTCATCTACATTTTGAAATAAGAGAAACAGCAACTGAAAACCCAGTGAATCCTTTGCTTTTTAATTTCGATATTAAAGATGATATCCAACCTAAACTTTTGGATATAAAAGTTTATCCATTAGAAGGTGGCTATATCAATGGCAAAAAATCTGAATACAATATGGATTTGAAAGGAAGTAGCGGAAATTACGCAAGAGAATATGATGCTCCAGTTAGTTTTAAAGGAAAAATTGGCTTAGCCATAAATGCAATCGATTACTTAAACGGTGCAGGAAATCAATGTGGAATTTACACAGTTGAATTGTATGTTGATGAAAAATTAAAGTTCAAACAAAAATTAGAAAAATTGGATTTTTCAACTAATAGATACATCAATACGCATTCTGATTATTTGGAATATAGACTCAAAAAACAAAGTTATCACAAGTCATTCGTTTCCAAAAACAACAAACTCAAAATCTACGAAGTAATTGAAGATAAAGGTCGCATTTTCTTTGATGACACTCTCGTACACAATTTTAAATATATTGTAAAAGATGTTTATGGAAATACCTCAACGATTTCATTCAAAATGAAATCTGAAGGGCTTTCAGGTGAAGAAAACGAAGTTCTTTCTGGAGAAAATGTATTGGATGCAACCAGCAACAATGTAGTTCAACAAGATGGATTTGAGGCGAATCTTCCTAGAAATACTATTTATGATGATTTAAAATACGAATACAAAACAGAGCATCTTTCTAATGCGCACGCACCTCTACATCATTTTCACAATGACCACATTCCTGTTCAGCAATATTTTGTATTAAAACTCAAAACTGTAAATGTTCCCAAAGGCGCGGAAGACAAAGCATTGATTGTTGAAATGAGTTCCAACAAAAGACAAGCCTATGCAAAAGGAGGTAAATATAATGATGGCTGGATGGAAACCGAAGTGAAATCTTTTGGAAACTATACTGTAAAAATTGATTCAATTGCACCTTCGGTAGTTCCTATAAATATTTCAGAAGGAAAAAATATGGCTTCTCAAAATGACATCCAGTTTAAAATTTCTGACAACCTAAGCGGAATCGATACTTATGATGCTTATGTTGATGATAAATGGATTTTGTCTTATTACAACACCAGAAAAGGCACGCTAACTATTCCGTTTGACGAATACAATGTAGTTTCGAAAGGCAATCACAAATTGAAAATCATCGTGAAAGACGAAAGAAAAAATGTGACTGAAGTAAGTTATAATTTTGTAAGATAAACTTAACCCGAATTATTCACAAGTTTCCTATTACAAAACCAAACTATCTGCTACCTTTGGAAATGCTCAAAATTTTTTACACCCAAAATTGGGAATGCAATTCCGAGCATAAAAAATTTCTGTGCTTCCCAAATCTATTGATATTTTGACTTTTCATAACGAAAACTCATAAATAAACAGGGTTATGGCTGCTCATAACAACCTAAATCATTTCCTGATGCACTTCTTCCATTTCCATCCATATCTGGTATAGGATTGGTAAAAGTTCCTTTTTGGTTGACGCTATTGGTATTGTTGGTTCTAAAATCCCAAAATAATGGGGCTGCAAATCCTGGGTCAAGATTTTTCCAGCAAGAGGTGAAAAATTCTGGATTCGTAACAGTCTCTTCTGTTTTAATCAAACAATTGATGAATTCAAATTCAGGCGAAATTCCTGTTTGAGTTCGACTCAAAGTATCAATTCCCAATTCGTTTTCATTATTTCCATAGACGATGCTATTTTTAAAAATCGCCTTTGAAAAAGGTCTAAATTGAATCGTTGTCGCTGTTTCGTAATAATCTTTCAAAGCAAAAAGTACACTATTTCTTTGTCCCACCCAGTAATTTCCAAATGTACAATGATCAAAAAACAAACTTCCACCAATCGATAAAAATGCGGAATAACTTCCAGCATTGCCAAACAAACAACTATTGGCATACACATTTCCGCCTTGCGTGACAATAGATGCAAATGAGGAGTTGTCTATTCTCACATTTTCTAAAATCAAAGAATCTTGTCCTGATAAAGTATCTACTTGAATTCCAATAGTTGCATTATTAATCTTTGCATATTCAATTTTACTTTGCAAAGGAGCAAAGAAATACAAACCTCTCCACTGCCCTGCTACACTATCGGCATTAGCCAAAATGAAATCTTCAGTTCTAGATTGCTGAAAAGTGACTTCATTTCCTAATGTCCCTTGCACTTGAAGCGAACCTTTATATATATACAAAAATGAATTATTGAATGAGTGAATTTTAGCACCTCCTGGAATTGTTAGGGAAATGGCAGAATCAACTGCTACATAATTGTAAATTACGTGTGGTTTATCTGTGGCCCAAGTCGTATTTGTAGTTAATATTTCTTTTACGTGAAAATAAGCATCCTGTCCAAACGCATTCAAAACCACTTTTTGCTCTTTACCATTGGTCAAAAAATTAATATGATCTTCTACAATCATTGGAATGTTGGAGTTTGTGATCGATGGTTACTTCAACAAAAACAAATAAACTATCATTTGCTGGAATTTCAAACATCGCTGAACTGAACCCCAGCCATTCCATCCACATTTATTCTGATACATCGATTGAGTTCCTTGTCCCTGAATCTTAGAAATTTTAATTTTGATTCGAGTTATTGTATATCCTAAATCTTTTGGTAGTAGAACCTATTGTAGTAAATAACGTGTCAAATAAAATGGTATCTGAAGAAAAACTTAACGCCCCATTTGTATTAAAATCGTTATTGTTTTTTCTACAATTGAAAAGTACCAAAGATACCGAAATCAAAAAAACAATATACACTATAAATCTTCTCATAAAAATACCAAAGGAATTTCAATTGCAAATGTATTAACCTTATTTTTATAAAAAAATTGTTAATTCATATAAATTTATTTACAATTTGAGACAACCGTTTTATAAAAATAGTGTTCTTTGTAGAAAATACTACTAAATTTAAATTAAAATGAAAAAACAAGTACTTACAATTTTATCAATACTTACATTCACTTATTCTTTTGCTCAGGTTAACTATACAGACATTAATCCAGATGAAGTTTTAAATGCTACCTATACAGGAGAAACATACAATATTGACTTTAATAATGACTCTAATATTGAATTAGTGATTTTTGCTACAAAAGTAGATACCGTTTTAGGAGGATTTGTTAGCACTACAATTACTGGAGTTGCAATGAATACTATGGGAAATACAGAAATTGTAGGTTCTACTCAAACTTTAGGGACTGAGACTTTGCTAGTAGCGGACACTCTTAATTCTGGTGATATAATAGATGGAAGTTTAAACTATGTAAACTCTAGTGTACCTGCCATTTTCCCAGGAGTAGGATTAGGTGCAAAAGAAACTTTCAATCAATATGTTGGTAAATTTTCTGATGTAGGAATGAAATATTTTGGAGTGAAATTCGAAGTAGGTGCCAATGTACATTATGGATGGGTAAGAGTTAGTTTAACTGCCAATTGTGATCAATTAACTATAGATAGTTACGGCTTCGAGGCTACTCCAAGCACTCAAATTCTTGCAGGCGATATGGGAGGTGGACAAACTGTATCAATTAATGAAAACTTTGACAATCTAAAGCTTTATACTTTTGATAGTCAACTATTCATTGAAGATAATGGACAAGCACAAGTAGAGGTTTACAACTTAATAGGAAACAAAATGCTTTCATTTTCAAACAATGGAAAAAGCATCACTTCTATTGAAACTCTTCCAACTGGAATTTATTTGGTAAATTACACAAAAGGAAATGTTACCAAAACATTCAAAGTAGTGAAGTAAATTTTTCTAATTTGTATTTTTTTCTAAAAGAATATCAACTAATTATATTTTATTTAAGTTTTTGATTTAAAAATGATTAACTAAAATTAATTCCTTGTAATTGTTTATAACTTGTGTATTAAGTTTAGGTTAAACAAAAATCTGTGTAAAACTGTGTTTGATTAATCTTCGATGCGTGACAAAGTGTTCTTACTTTTGTAGGTGTAAATTTTTACCAAATGAAGTTAACGTTTTTAGGACATGCTACAATTTTAGCCGAAATAGGAGGAAAGAAGATTCTTTTCGACCCATTTATTTCTGTGAACAAACTCGCAAGTCACATTGATATTAATGAAATTGAAGCAGATTATATTTTTGTTTCACATGGGCACGAAGACCATGTGTATGATGTAGAATCTATTGCTAAAAGAACAGGTGCAAAAATTGTTTCCAACTTTGAGATCATCAATTGGTTTGAATCCAAAGGATGCTCCAACACACACCCTATGAACACTGGAGGAAGTTGGAAATTTGATTTTGGAACTGTAAAATCTGTAGCAGCAGTTCACAGTAGCACTATGCCAGATGGTAAAAGTGGAGGTTGCCCAAATGGTTTTGTGTTTGAAACACCAGAAGGTAATTTTTATTATGCAGGAGATACAGCGCTAACAATGGATATGAAATTAATTCCTTTGCAAACAGATTTAGATTTTGCAATTTTGCCCATAGGCGACAACTTTACAATGGGCGTTGAAGATGCCATTTTAGCATCACAATTTGTTTCTGTAAATAAAGTTTTAGGAATGCACTTCGATACATTTGGCTATATTGAAATAGATCATCAATTAGCAAAAAGCAAATTTGAAGAAGCGAATATTGAATTAAAAATGCTTAAAATCGGTGAATCTACCGAATTTTAATAGAAATATAGAAAGATAAAATGGGAAAAGTAATATCAATTGCAAATCAAAAAGGTGGTGTAGGAAAAACTACAACTGCCATTAATTTAGCTGCTAGTTTAGGTGTGCTAGACCAAAAAACATTAATCATAGATGCTGACCCTCAAGCAAATGCTACCTCTGGAGTAGGTTTCGACCCTACAAATATTAAATCTAGTATTTACAGCGCATTGATAAATGGTGATGATGCAGAACATTTAGTATTGCAAACCAACAACCCTAATTTGTATATTTTACCTGCTCATATTGATTTAGTAGGTGCAGAAATTGAAATGATAAATTTACCACAAAGGGAATATATCATGAAACGAATTATTGATGGAATCAAAGATCAGTATGATTATATCATTATCGACTGTTCTCCATCTTTAGGTTTAATTACGCTTAACGCACTTACAGCATCTGACTCTGTAATTGTTCCTGTTCAATGTGAATATTTTGCTTTAGAAGGGCTTGGTAAATTATTAAATACCATAAAAATTGTTCAAACTAGATTGAATACAGATTTAGATATCGAAGGTTTGTTGTTGACTATGTATGATACTAGGCTAAGATTAGCCAATCAAGTAGTTGACGAAGTAAAAACACATTTTCAGCAATTGGTTTTCGATACTTTAATTCATAGAAATACAACACTTGGGGAAGCTCCTAGTCATGGTGAAACTGTAATTATGCACGATGCTACTAGCAAAGGAGCCATCAATTACTTAAACCTTGCTAAAGAACTATTGATTAAAAATGCTAATCAAACTTTGGTAGAAAATAAAACAACAGTAAATGAGCTCTAAAAAACCTGCACTAGGAAGAGGTTTAAGTGCACTTTTAGACGGAACTTCTTCCAATGAGACGTATCCTTCGAAATCTAGTAATATAGAGTCTGTTCCTTCAAATTTTGAAGAGGGTTCTACCAATATGATTTCCATCAAAAATGTAGAAGCAAATCCTTTTCAGCCTAGAACACATTTCGAAAAAGAAGCGCTTGAAGAATTAACCAATTCTATCAAAGAACATGGCGTAATACAACCCATTACAGTAAGGAAAATTGGTCAAAACCGCTATCAAATTATTTCTGGTGAAAGAAGATTTAGAGCTTCTCAAAATGCTGGACTTACTGAAATTCCAGTTTTTGTAAGAGTAGCCGATGATCAAACCATGTTAGAAATGGCCATCATCGAAAATGTTCAAAGAAAAGATTTGAATGCCATCGAAATCGCTTTGAGTTACCAAAGATTGATTGATGAGTGTAATATCACCCAAGAACAAGTAGGTGATAGAGTAAGTAAAAGTAGAGCATCTGTTACTAATTATCTTCGTCTTTTAAATCTTCCTGATGAAATTCAAGCGGGAATAAGAGATGAGAAAATTTCTATGGGTCATGCAAGAGCGCTTTTGGGATTTGAGAATGAAAATGACAAAATAAAAGTCTATAGAAATATATTAGATAGTAATTTATCTGTTAGAAAAGTTGAAGAATTAGCCAAACAAAGTAAAGAACCCAAACCTAATACACCAACAACCAAAAAACCTTCTATCCCATTGTCTATACTCAAAGTGAAAGACAATTTGGCTTTTCATTTGAATACCAAAATAAACATTGATAAAGATATTTCTGGAAAAGGAAAGATTGTTATCAATTTTGAGGATGAAGCTCACCTTCAGAGAATTATTGACGCCTTAGACAACTAATCTTTGGTTTGGACGTTTAGTTAGCAATTACTAAATAGAAACTTCATTACATTTTTGATGCATTCAAAACAAATATTAAATATTAAATCATTAGTAATCTTACTTTTTGTGTCTTTTTGTAATGTTTCTTTCGCACAAGAACCAGAAACAAATGTTGATTCATTTACAGTGATTGAAAAAATTGATACCATTCACAAATTCAATTATGTTGATACCGCACATAAACCCAAAAAAGCGGTGATTTTTTCAGCTATTTTACCAAGTGCAGGACATATCTACAATCAGTTTTATAAAATTGAAGGCCAAAAGAATACATTATGGTGGAAATTACCGATTATTTATGGAGGAATGGGAGCGATGACTTATTTCACAATATTTAATCAAGGAGAGTATAAAAGATTCAAAAATGAAAGATTAGCAAGACTAGATTTGAACTATATTCCAGACGAATTATCATCACTTTCCGAGCCACAACTAAAAGTATATCAAGATCAATATGAAAGACTTCGAAACCTATCAGTAATTGGAGGTTTATTATTTTATACACTGCAATTAATTGACGCAAATGTGGAAGCGCATTTAATGCATTTTGATTCTTCAGAAGATATGGCATTTCAGTGGAATCCTGTTCTTTTTACAGGAGGAAATACAGCACAATTTGGAATTTCCTTGAGGATTTCTTTCAAATAACACTTCTAGTAGATAGATTTTTAGTAATTTGGCATAAAATTTCACTTTTCGTCCATGAAGAAATATGATTTATGTGTAATAGGGGCTGGTCCAGCGGGTTATGCTGCAGCTATGAGAGCAATTGATTTTGGGAAAACCGTTATTTTAATTGAAAAAGATAAAGTAGGTGGCGCAGGGCTATATGACGGTGCACTTTCTTCAAAAACCATGTGGGAACTATCTCAAAAAGTATACGATGTAAACGAAACCATTGTTTCTGTAGGTAGAAGAAAATTCGAAATCAGTTGGGAAGAAGTTCAAAAAACAATCAATGAAGCCCTTTTTGATAGAAAATTTCAATATTCTTGTCATATCAAACTTCTGGAAGCAGAAAGTATGAATAGTATTCTAAAATACGAAAGAGGATTAGGTAGATTCAAAACCAAAAACATCATAGAAATAGAAAAAGAGGACGGAAGAATCAAAGAAATTTATGCCGATTATACGATTATTGCAACCGGTAGTAAACCAAGAAAACTTCCCAATTGTGATGTGGACGAAAAAATAATCATGACCAGTGATGGTATTCATCATATTGATGATTATCCCAAAAGTTTGGTGATTGTTGGAGCTGGTGTTATTGGATGTGAATATGCAACTATGTTTTCGAATTTCGGAAAAACAAAAGTTCACATAATCGATAGAGCAGACAGAATCCTACCCTTTGAAGATGATGACATTTCTGAGATTGTTCAAAATAACCTAAAAGAAAAAGGTGTTGTCATTCACCAAACTGCCTCTCTTGAAAGACTAGAAAAAAAAGACGGAGAAGTAGAATACGAACTGTCTTATCCTGATGGAAAAAGAGAAGTAATTAGAGTTGAAAAAGCAATGTTATCCATTGGAAGGACTTTAAATGTGAATGGACTTCAAATGGAAAATGCAGGTGTAGAAATGAGCAAAAGAGGTGTTCATATTGGTGAAAACGACACACAAACTAATATTCCAAACATATACGCTGTTGGCGATGCTAGTGGAAGAATTGCATTGGTAAATGTTGGCGAAAATGAAGGCAGACACGCAGTTGAAAAAATATTTGGAGGAAACACAGAACGCTTATCTTACGACAACGTTAGTACAATTATGTTTCTACAACCAGAAGTAGCTTCTGTGGGATTGAACGAAAAACAATGTCGAGAGCAAAACATTCCTGTAAAGGTTGTAAAAATTGATTATTCTTGTATTGCTAGGGCAATAGCCATGCGAAAAACACAAGGTTTTTTCAAAATCATTGTTACCAATGACGAAGAAATGAAAATTTTGGGAATGCGTGCTATCGGAGAACATGCATCTTCAGCCATTCAAGCGGTGGCTTTGTTAATAAAAATGAACAAAGGAATTGAAGAATTAGCGGATATGGTTCATCCTCACCCTTCTATTATTGAAGGTATTCAGGAATGTTTGAGAATGTTGTTGAATAAATCTATTTTCAAATCATCAGTTTTCAAAGACAAATTAAAATGCTATAGTTGTGTGGACAGTGTTTGCACTCCATTACAAAGACTTTAAGATGAATCCAACAGTTTTATTTGCTATCGAAAATCTAAAGGTTACGAGAAATAATGTGCTTTCTTTTTTGAATCAATTTTCTTATGAAGAACTAACAACAATCCCCTTAGGTTTCAACAATTCCATTTTATGGAATGCTGTCCACAATTTAGCAACACAACAAATTCTTTGTTACAAATTATCAGGACTTCCCTTTAGAATTGACTCTAAATTTATAGAAGGATTTACAAAAGGCGCAGATGGAAAAGCCGTTTTATCATTGGAAGATTTTGAAACTTTTAAAGCGGAATTCATTTCTACGATTGATATATTTCAAAAAGACTATGAACTAGGCGTTTTTGAGCAGTTTCAAGAATACACGACCAGTTATAATATTACACTTCACAATATCGATGAAGCCATCTCTTTTAACAATACCCACGAAGGTTTACATTTGGGTTATATGATGTCAATGAGGAAGTTGATTGGTTAAATGATTGATTGGTTATTGGTTACATTATAGACTCAAGACTTAAACTCAAAAAATATTAAGATCTTTTTTTGTATTTTGTCCAAGTTACTATTTTCAACTTCTAATGTTCAATATTTTGTACCTTTTTAAAGTTTTTGCATTATGAATAATATGAGTTCAATATTTACATACTTTGTAATATGGATTGCCAGTTTTTCGTCATGCACTTTAGATTCAAAAGGTGATGCTATTCAAAATACTGAAAATGCTTCTAATGAAGTATGGGTGAATCCTATTTCACTAGATAAAATTATCAAAGACAAAAATATAAAAGTAGAGGAATTATCGATTTTGGTAGAAAAGTCTAAATACGTATTGAAAGTTATACATAAAGATACCATCGTAAAACAGTTTCCTATTGTATTAGGCCGCAACCCCGTTGGAGACAAAATGCAGGAAGGTGATTACAAAACACCCGAAGGTACTTTTGGAATGGTTTCGAAATATGCACATGCCAATTGGAAATATTTTATTTGGATAGATTACCCTACGGAGGAATCTTGGAAACGTTTCAATGAAAGAAAAGCCAATGGGACAATAAAAAAAGATGCAAAAATTGGTGGTGAAATTGGAATACATGGAACTCCAGAAGGAATGGATCATTGGATATCACAAAAAGAAAATTGGACTTTTGGATGCGTATCACTTTCTAGAACCCATATTGCTGAAATTTATCCTGTTTTTCATAAGAAAATTAAAATTACGATTGTGAAGTAGATTTTTTTGTCCAATGTCTTATGTCCAACGTCCAGTGTCTTACGTCCAGTGTCTTACGTACAATGTCCATTTTGATATCTACAAAGTCACATTTTCAAATTATCGTTAAGTCGAATGTCGTAAAATCGTATGTCTTTATATCGAATTCCCAGATTTTCCATCGAAGTTCAAATTTAGTTAAAGAACTTAGACATCTCCACAAGGTCGATGTGACAAAAAACTAACCAATCAACCAATTTTCAAATTTTCAAATTGTTACATTTTCAAATTATCGTTAAGTCGTATGTCGTATAATCGTATGTCGTAACATCACATGTCATATAATCGTATGTCGTAACATCGTAAATCGTAAAACCAAATTAACTAACTACCCTTTCACAAAATCATGAATTACCTTGTTGTTTTCACAAAGTGGTGCCAATTCATTGTTAATAAACGCTTGAATTTCAGTTTTTTCATTTTCGGGATATAGTATATGAACATTTGCTCCTGCGTCTAATGTGAAGCAGATATGATTATTTTGTGCTTTTCTGAATTCCCAAATTTTTTCAATTGCTTTGAGCGTATTGGGTTTCATTAGAATAAAATAAGGATTGGAAGCCATCATCATTGCATGTAAAGTCAGTGCTTCAGATTCTACAATTTCTATAAAAGCATTTAAATCACCAGACTTTAAGATGTTTTTAATCAAACCTAAATTTTGGTGTGCTTGTTTGAATCTATTTTCAGCAAAAGGATGTCCGTGCATTAAATTGTGACCAACAGTACTGCTTACTTTTTTTTGTCCTTCATCTATAATGAGAATACTGTCTTGAAAACTTTCAAAAACTTCATGCGCCTCTGTGAATGGTGTTGCATACAAGTCCGAACTAAACTCAAAATCCTTATGGACACCCCAAGAAGCCAAAGTGTTAAATACCGATCTTGCAGCACTTCCGGAACCCAATCTAGCTAAAAAAGATGCTTTAGTTAAAAAATAAGATTCATCCAATTCAGGATTAAGAGATTTTTCTAACTGCATGATACATAAAGATAAAGCGCTCAGTCCAGAAGCAGAAGAGGCAATACCACTACTATGAGGAAAAGTATTAGAAGTCTCAATCTTCATTTTGAGATTGTTCAAATATTCACAATAAGGAAGAATTCGATTTAGAAAAATCTTTATTTTAGGTTCAAAACTTTCTAATCTGCTATTTCCTGACCACACTTCAAAAGTTAATTCATCAGAAGGAATAAAATCAACGTTTGTAATAGTTTTGCAATTATTTAACGTAAAACTAATAGAAGGATTTGCAGGAATTTGATTTTCCTTTTTCCCCCAATATTTTACCAGAGCGATGTTGGATGGCGCTTCACTTTTAGCGGTAAAAGAGTCTTTTAAATGAGTTGATAAACCAAAAATAAATTGTTTTTCTTCTAAAATCATATTATCTTTTTAACTATTATTACTTAATTAATGAAATTTAAAACGCGTCAAAAGTACCATTTTTAAACATAAATATTTACTTTTTGTTTTTTAGTAAACAAATAATTAATGATGAAATGTTATTAAAATGACAAAAATCAGATACGACAATGAAGTCTTTTGTTTTATCTTTGCGTTATTAAATATATTTTTATGAGTTTATCAGTAGTAAAATTTGACAACAAAAAATCCCCGGAATTCTTCAAAGAATTAAGCAAAAGAGTAAATAATTACTTTAAATCTAACAACATTAGCAAGTACGGTGATTACCGTATGAAAGTAAAAACTATTTTCATGCTTGCCCTTTATTTTACACCTTTCGTATTAATGCTTACAGGCGTAATTACCAATTATTGGCTTATCGTTTTGATGTGGTCAATTATGGGATTCGGAATGGCTGGAATTGGATTAAGTGTAATGCACGATGCTTGTCATGGATCTTATTCAGGCAATGCAAAGTTAAATAAATTTGTAGGTGGTGTAATGCATATTTTAGGTGGTAGTGCTACCAACTGGAAAATACAACACAATGTTTTACATCATTCATTTACAAACATAGATGGATTTGATGAAGATATTGACACCAACGGGTTGATGCGTTTTTCACCTAACCAAGATCATAAAAAACATCACAAATATCAAATATTTTACGCTCCATTTTTGTATGGTTTAATGACTTTCTTTTGGTATGTAGCAAAAGATTTCTCTGGATTAAAAAGATATAGAGAAAAAGATTTGTTGAAGTCTCAAAATACAACATACGCAAAAGAATTTAGATCTTTAATTGTAAGTAGAATTGTATATACAGGAATCTTTATCGTTTTACCGCTTGTATTTATTGCAATGCCTTGGTATGGAACATTATTATGTTTCTTTTTGATGCACTTTATTTGTGGACTTACATTAGCTTTGATTTTCCAACCAGCACACGTTGTTAATGAAACTGAATTTACTGTACCGAACGAAGACTTATCTGTAGATAATCACTGGGCGATTCACCAAATGAAAACAACTCTGAACTTTGCAAATAAAAATAAAATTTTCTCTTGGTATGTTGGAGGGTTGAATTTTCAAGTAGAGCACCATTTATTTCCTAATATTTGTCACATTCACTATAGCAAAATCAGTAAAATCGTAAAAGAAACTGCTGAGGAGTATGGAGTGCCTTATTACAGTGAAAAAACATTTTTTGGAGCATTAAGAAATCACTTTTCGATGCTCAATAAATTAGGAAAAGGAGCAGCATAAGTGCTTTCCAAAAAAGCTAAATACGCTATAAAAGCATTGGTTTATTTAGGACATGAAAATCATAAATCTCCTGTTCTAATAAGTCAAATTGCCCAAAATGAAAATATTCCTCAAAAATTTTTAGAAGCCATTTTACTAACTTTAAAAAAAGAAGGTATTTTGGACAGTAAGAAAGGAAGAGGTGGCGGATACTTTGTTGTCAAGCCTCTTGAAGAAATTAGTTTTGCTGAAATTTTAAGAATTTTTGATGGACCTATAGCTTTGCTACCTTGCGTTACTCACGATTATTACAAACAGTGTGAAGAATGTAAGGATGAAGCCACTTGTGGCATCAGAAAAGTTTTTCTTCAATTACGAAATATTACAGTAAAACATCTCAAAGACGCTACAATAATGAATGTAGTTTTGGATGAATCTGATAAATAAATTTATAACTCTAGTAGTTTAGTAGAGTTTATTTATATATTTGTCAAAAATTTGTCTATGACTCCCGAAGGTATCGTTACCATTTGTGTTATTATTGGTGCTATCATCTTATTTGTAACAGAGTTGTTATCCATTGATTTGGTAGCATTGATGATTATTTTCACTTTGGTAGTTTTTGGTATTATCTCTCCCGAAGAGGGTGTTTCAGGATTTAGTAATAGTGCTACACTCACAGTGGCATTTATGTTTGTAATCAGTGCAGCCGTTCTAAAAACTGGAGCATTGCAACATTTAGCAGTTAGATTATCTAAGATTTTCAAAGAGCATTTTACATTAGGAATGTTGCTTATGATGCTTTTGGTAGCGTTAATTTCTGCATTCGTAAACAATACTCCTGTAGTAGCCGTTTTCATTCCTGTGATAATCAAAATTGCGAATGCAGCTGGCAAAAGTCCTGCTTTAATGTTGATTCCTTTGTCTTTTGCTTCTATTCTAGGAGGAATGTGTACTTTGATTGGGACTTCTACAAATATACTTGTAGATGGAATTCTAAAAAAGGAAGGAAAAGAAGGATTTCAAATGTTCGAATTTTCTGGAATTGGTTTTATTTTCTTAGTAGTTGGTGTCATTTATATGATTTTTTTAGGAATAAAACTTTTACCTAAATTTCAGAAGAAAACTAATTTGACTGACCGTTATGATGTAAAAGATTATATTTCTGAAATTAAAATTGAAAAAGGTAATTCTTCTATCGGTAAAAGAATTATGGATTCTGATTGGGTGAAGGAATTTTCTATGGACATTATCGAAGTGAGAAGGAAAAACGGTAATTTTCTGTTACCTCAAGGAGATTTTATGCTTCAAGAAAACGATGTTTTGAAAGTTCAATGTAACTTCAATAAAATAAAAGATTTAAAGGATATTGAAAAAGTAAATAGCAATTCTACTCTAAAGATCAGTCGAGAGCATCTTAAATCTACAGAAACTACCTTGGTAGAAATTGTAATTACATCGAATAGTAGTTTTGAAGGTCAAACTCTAAAAGATTTGGATTTTAGACGTACATTTAGAGCAGTTCCATTGGCTTTGAAACATAGAGAAGAAATTATTCAACAAAAACTCTATGAAACAACTTTAAAATCTGGTGATGTGATTTTGGCAGAAGTTAAAAATCACTATTTGGATACTTTAAAAAAGATTGAAAGCCAACAAGGAACGCCTTTTGTACTTTTAAGTGAAGCTACTTTTTTAGACTTTAACCCCCGAAAATTTGGTTTGGTGATGGCAATTGTTTTTACTGTAATCACTTTAGCATCATTCAATATTTTACCTATTATGATAGCAGCATTAATGGGAATGATTTTGATGGTTTTTACCAAAGTAATCGATATGAAAGAAGCGTACAAAGCCATCAATTGGCAAATTGTATTCCTATTGGCAGGTGCGTTGAGTCTTGGAACAGCTATGAAAAATGCAGAACTAGATGTTTTTCTCGCTAATGGAATGATAGGTTCACTCCAAGAATATGGACCTATTGTGATACTTTCTGGTTTATACCTTTGTACTTCATTTCTTACTGAAATAATGTCAAACAATGCTACAGCAGCCCTTATGACGCCTATTGCTTTGGCAATTGCAGATAGCTTAGGACTCAATTATATGCCTTTTGTGATTGCTGTAATGTTTAGTGCTTCTGCAAGTTTCATGACACCTATTGGTTATCAAACCAATGCAATGGTATTCTCTGCAGGTCAGTATAAATTTACAGATTTTATTAAAGTTGGGGTCTGGCTAAATATACTTTTTTGGATCCTAGCAACTTTCCTTATTCCAGTATTTTTTCCATTTAACTAATTGTTAGTTTATAATCAAAATAGATTAAAAGCACATACTTTAACTATTTGAAAATTAAAATTCTATGAAATAAACTTTCAATTTTAAACTCAACTTTAAAAGAAAAACCACTTACTTTATGATGAAATTTAAAAATCCAAAATGTAGGTTGTAGCTTAAAAGTTAACTAAATAGAAATTCAACTTTAAACTTTCTACTTCGATTCAATAAGGATTGTTATATTTGCATCAGTATAATATTAAGTTTAAAAATGGAACAAGAAAAGCCTTATATACCCCAACATAAAATAAGAATTGTAACAGCTGCTTCACTTTTTGACGGTCACGATGCTGCTATAAACATCATGAGAAGAATCATCCAATCTACAGGTTGTGAGGTGATTCATTTGGGACACGACAGAAGTGTGGAAGAGGTTGTGAATTGTGCTATTCAAGAAGATGCACAAGCCATTGCAATGACTTCATATCAAGGTGGGCATACAGAATATTTCAAATATATGTATGATTTATTGAAAGAGAAAGGCGCTGGACATATCAAAATATTTGGTGGTGGTGGTGGCACCATTTTACCTTCAGAAATTGAAGAACTTCAAAATTATGGAATCACTAGAATTTATCATCCAGATGATGGAAGATCAATGGGATTGCAAGGAATGATTAATGATTTGGTAAGTAGATGTGATTATCCTACCGGAAAAGATTTGACGGATGAAATCAATCATATTGAATCCAAAAATCCTTATGCAATTGCAAGATTGATTTCCGCTGTTGAAAATTTTCCTGAAGAAAACAAAGATTTATTAGCGAAAATTCAAGAGAAATCGAGCAAAGTAAAAACGCCTATCCTAGGAATTACTGGAACTGGAGGCGCAGGTAAATCTTCTTTGGTAGATGAACTCGTAAGAAGATTCTTGATAGATTTTAAAGATAAAGATATAGCCATAGTCTCTGTAGATCCTTCCAAAAGAAAAACAGGAGGTGCTTTATTGGGCGATAGAATTAGAATGAACGCTATCAAAAACGACAGGGTTTACATGCGTTCTTTGGCAACTAGACAAAGTAATTTGGCTCTGAGCAAACACGTTGCAGAAGCATTAGACATTCTCAAAGCATCCGATTTTGATTTAATTATTTTGGAAACATCTGGAATTGGTCAATCAGATACTGAAATCATGGATCACAGTGATGTTTCTTTGTATGTAATGACGCCTGAATTTGGAGCAGCAACCCAACTAGAAAAAATCGACATGCTTGATTTTGCTGATATGGTAGCGCTCAATAAATTTGACAAAAGAGGTGCGTTAGATGCCATTAGAGATGTCAAAAAACAATACATGCGCAATCACAATCTTTGGGATGTAAACCCAGATGATTTGCCTGTATTTGGTACTATTGCTTCTCAATTCAACGACCCCGGAATGAACTCGCTCTACAAGGCGCTGATGGACAAAATCGTAGAGAAAACCAATTCGGAATTGGTTTCTACATTTGAAATCACCAGTGAAATGTCGGAGAAAATATTTGTGATTCCTCCTTCAAGAACTCGATATTTATCTGAAATTTCAGAAAACAATAGAGCGTATGATAAATGGGTGGATGAGCAAGTAGTGGTTGTTGAAAAATTATATGGTTTGCAATCTTCTATCGAAACGATTTCAAATTCAAATTTGGACGATAAAGATAGACTAGTAAAATCTTTGCAAGAAACCTTTGAGCAAACTAAACTAGACTTAGATCCTCGCAACTGGAATATTATTGAAGGTTGGGAAGAGAAGAAAAAATTATACAAAGAACCGCTTTACAAATTCAAAGTTAGAGATAAAGAAATTGCCATCAAAACACATTCTGAATCTCTTTCACATCTTCAAATCCCAAAAGTTGCATTACCAAAATACAACAGTTGGGGCGATATATTGAGATGGAATTTACAAGAAAATGTACCTGGAGAATTTCCTTATACATCTGGTTTATTCCCTTTCAAAAGAGAAGGCGAAGACCCTACGAGAATGTTTGCGGGTGAAGGTGGTCCAGAAAGAACCAACAGACGTTTTCATTATGTAAGTTTGGGAATGCCTGCCAAAAGACTTTCCACTGCTTTTGATTCTGTAACACTTTACGGAAATGACCCTCATGTGAGACCAGATATTTATGGTAAAATTGGAAATTCTGGTGTTTCTATTTGCTGTTTGGACGATGCCAAGAAATTGTATTCTGGATTTGATTTATCACATGCCATGACTTCCGTTTCGATGACTATCAATGGTCCAGCGCCTATGTTGCTAGGGTTCTTTATGAATGCAGCAATAGATCAAAACTGTGAAAAATACATTAAAGAAAATGGACTTGAAGCAGAAATTGAAACAAAAATCGCAGCAATTTACAAAGGAAAAAATCGCCCATCGTATCAAGGCGAATTGCCAGAAGGGAATGATGGTCTAGGGCTAATGTTATTGGGCGTTACTGGAGATCAGGTGTTACCCAAAGATGTTTACGAAAAAATTAAAGCTGATACTTTAACCAAAGTGAGAGGAACTGTTCAGGCAGATATTCTAAAAGAAGATCAAGCGCAAAACACTTGTATTTTCTCTACAGAATTTGCTTTGAGATTGATGGGAGATGTTCAAGAATATTTCATCAATAATGGCGTAAGAAACTTCTATTCTGTTTCGATTTCTGGTTATCACATTGCAGAAGCAGGAGCCAATCCTATTACACAATTGGCTTTGACGCTTGCCAATGGATTTACTTATGTAGAGTATTATTTGAGCAGAGGTATGGACATCAATGCTTTTGGACCCAATCTTTCTTTCTTTTTCTCCAATGGAATCGACCCAGAATATGCAGTGATAGGAAGAGTAGCGAGAAGAGTTTGGGCAAAAGCTTTAGCCAAAAAATATGGTGCAAATTCAAGAGCTCAGATGTTGAAATATCACATCCAAACTTCTGGAAGATCGCTACATGCTCAAGAAATTGATTTCAATGATATCAGAACTACACTTCAAGCATTGTATGCGATATATGACAACTGTAATTCACTTCACACCAATGCTTATGACGAAGCGATAACTACGCCCACAGAAGAATCTGTAAGAAGAGCAATGGCGATTCAATTGATTATCAATAGAGAATTGGGACTTTCTAAGAACGAAAATCCTCTTCAAGGAGCATTTATCATAGAAGAACTTACGGAATTGGTAGAAGAAGCAGTTTTAGTTGAATTTGATAGAATCACAGAAAGAGGTGGTGTTTTGGGTGCTATGGAAACGATGTACCAAAGAGGAAAAATCCAAGAAGAATCTTTGTATTATGAGACTTTGAAACACACAGGAGAATTTCCAATTATTGGGGTAAATACTTTCCTAAGTTCGAAAGGTTCGCCAACAGTACTACCTAAAGAAGTGATTAGAGCCACCGAAGAAGAAAAGCAATATCAAATAAATATGTTGAAAGATTTGCAAGAAAAAAATGCAGATAAATCTCCTTTGGAACTGAAAAAGATACAAGAAGCTTCCATTCAAAATAAAAATATCTTCGAATATTTGATGGAAACCACAAAAATTTGTAGTTTAGGGCAAATTACGGATGCATTATTTGAAGTTGGAGGACAATATAGACGAAATATGTGATGATTTAAGTGATTTGACAAACTAGATAAAATGGTATCATTTTTTCTAATTAAGAGTAAAGCAATTAACGAAGTTGATTGAATAAAAATAAAAATGCCAAAAAGAACTACCATATTTAAACAATTAATTATCACTGTAATTACACCAGTTATCGTAATTGTGGTAGGCGTTGGATTCTATAATTTTTATCAAGAGCGAGAGGAAATACTCAACGATAGAGTACTTCACATCGATCAGGTAAAACAAGAAACTCGAGATTTTGTTGATCTTTTTAATCAAGCGATTTTGCAGTTTGAGACAGAGATGAGTTCAAATGCGAGAAAATTCAGTGATACTCTTGTCAACCATATTTTTTACAGTACTGATATTATAGAGAAAATTGATTTAAATTTAATTCGAAATCATATAAAAATGCCCGACAATTATGATATATATATCATAGATACCAATGGGATTATTGTGAATACAACTTTCACAAAAGATTTAGGTTTAAATTTTTACAATTTTGGAGAATTTTTTAAAAATCATTTTAAAATGGTTTGGGATTCTGGAGAATTTATTGAAGATCCAATTAGTATTGAGATGTCCACAAAACTTCCAAAAAAATACACCTATCAATCTACTATTGATAAAAAATACATCATCGAACTAGGAATTTATGACAGAACAGACCAAAAACCTCGTTCAATTATTTACAGATAAATTAAACTTAATTGCTCACAAATATGAAGATATTGACACAATATCTTTGTTTTTTGGGACTGATAATTTCATAAATTATCAAGGACATACTATTTCTGATGACGAAAAGGCAAAAGCAATTAATGCAATAGAACAAAAGTCGGAAGCACTCATTGTCGAAAAAATAAACAATATTGAGTACAGTACTATCTTTTTATTTCTAGATAATGAAGAAACTAACATTGGCGATGGCTACATAGTTAGAATTAAATACAATAATATCAAAGAGCAAGAATTGATTAAAGCGCAATTACTCAATTTCGGTCTTTTAATGTTTTTAATAATCATTCCAATGATTGTGATTATATTTTGGAGAGCTAAAGTAATTTCAAAACCTATTGCTGTTCTAAACAAAAAAGTAAGTGAAATTCAAAGTGGAAATCTCACTGCAAGAGTTCCAGTATCAGGAAATAATGAAGTAACGCAATTGAGTGAACATTTCAATAGCATGATGCAAAAACTATTTGACTCCTACAATACACTTGAAGACAAAGTAAAAGAAAGAACTACTGAACTAGAAGTCAAAAATATAGAATTGGCAGATACGCATAAAGAAATTCATGACAGTATCATGTATGCAAAGCGACTGCAACAAGCCATTCTTCCAAAAATAGAAGACATTAGCAAAAATCTTCCCGATAGTTTTATTTATTTCAAACCTAAAGATGTAGTAAGCGGAGATTTTTATTGGTACGAACATCATAATGATTATGACTTCATCGCAGCTGCCGATTGCACGGGACACGGTGTTCCTGGCGCATTAGTAAGTGTAGTTTGTAACAATGCACTCAATAGATCTATTTTTGAAATGAGTAAAGTTGCACCCGAAAATGTTCTAAATAGCACTAGAGACTTAATTATCAACACACTTTCCAAAAGCGAAGCGGGCATCAAAGATGGAATGGATATTAGTTTATGCAGAATTGACAAAAAGAACAAATTAATACATTTTGCAGGTGCTAATAATCCGCTTTGGATTATTCGTAAAACAGCGTTTTTAACACCTGAACAAAAAGAGGAAAGAGGAACAATAATAGAAAATGAAATCGCTCTAATCGAATATAAAGGAAACAAACAACCGGTTGGTTTGTACGAAAATATGACACCATTTACCTCTGAGGAGATAACTTACCATCCTGGTGATGTTTTGTATCTTTTTACAGACGGATATGCAGATCAGTTTGGTGGTGAAAGAGGCAAAAAATTCATGTACAAACCTTTCAAAAAAACGCTTTTGAAAATTAGTAAACTTCCTATGTCTGAGCAGAGAAAAGAGCTTAATTCCATTTTTGAAGCATGGAAAGGAGACTTAGAACAAGTAGATGATATTTGTATTATTGGTATAAGAATTTAGTTTGTAGTTTGAGGGTTGATACTCTTGCAAGAAAAGACAGCATTTCTAATGGTAAAATATTTTGGAAAACATGCTTTTATTATTGTTGCTTTATTTTATTGTATTTAGAAATATTTCCTGGATCTAATCTAGATACCGTCATATATACTTGATTTTTGATTTGAGGATCCATATCCTTAAATAGTGATACAACTTCATCTGCTTTGGCTGCAAAGAAATTCTGTACATTTACGCTATTCGGTTGTGTTTTATGGATTTCTTCCAAAGATTTTAGTGATGCTGCAATTACTTGAACGGCTTGTTTGCTATTGGCATACAATTGATCAAAACCTTTTCTGTGATAATCGTAATAACAAATTCTTAGATTTTCAAAGGCGTTGTTGAGTGCATTATCAACAATAGTAAATCTGTTTTTCTTCCCGTCAGTTGGCTTCCAACCTGGAGAATTAACATTCTGGCATCTACCTACTATTTGTTGAGCTTTATTGAAAAATTCTGTTCCACCTTTTAACGAAAAAGAATCGTAATCGTATCCCAAAACCATATAAACATAATAAGCCAACACATCCGAAAGATTGTTTTGCTGTCTGTCCATAGAAAAAATTAACGCTTGACCTCTATCGTACTCAAATGTCAATTTCTCATCATTAAAATTGAACAACCTTGTTCTGTAATCGCTATTGTAAACTGGTCGAGAAGATGAAATCTGAATACTACCACTAAAAGTACTTCCACTTTTTGTATTGATAGTGATTAATACAATCATATCGATTTTTTCTTCATCTAAAAAAGTATCATCTGTCCATTTTTGCCCTCCTATAAACTCTACTATAGATTGCTCAAGAGACTGCATAATTTCAGTATTTGCAGGATCACTTTTCAAAGTGGGAGCAATGACTGAGGCATCACACAAAATCTCTTGACTATAAGTCAAAAAACTTCCAAAAAATATAAATATATAGACTAAAAATTGTTTCATCCTTTAATAAGCAAAATGGTTTCCAAATAGTTTAAAATATCTACCGCAACTTCTGCTTTTGACTTTAACTCAAAATCTAAAGATTTATTGTTTTTGCCTATAATTGTAATTTTATTGGTAGATGTTTGAAATCCTGCTCCTTCATCTTGCAAAGTATTCAAAACAATGGCGTCAAGATTTTTGCGTTCTAATTTTCCTTGGGCATTTTCTATTTCATTGTTGGTTTCCAAAGCAAAACCAATAAGTTTTTGTGAAGTTTTATTTTCTCCCATCCACTTCAACACATCTTGAGTTTTGGTAAGTTCTATAGCCCAATCGTCTGCTTTTTTCTTCACTTTCTCTTCCGAAAAATCTTTGGGTGTGTAATCAGCTACGGCTGCTGACATTATTATGGCGTCTTGCTCAAAGTTTTCTTGACAAACTTCAAAAATTTCTTTTGCAGTATTTATTTGTATAAAACTTCTTAGTCCCTTCGGTGTATCCAAACTTGTTGGCCCAGAAATCAATGTCACTTCTGCCCCTCTTTTGATGGCTTCAATTGCAATGGCAAATCCCATTTTCCCTGAACTCCTATTACCGATATATCTTACAGGATCGATAGGCTCTTGGGTTGGACCAGCGGTAATTAAAATCCTTTTTCCCGACAATGACATTTGACTTTTCAAAAAATTCTCCAAGTGTTTTACAATGACTTCCGGCTCGGCTAATCTCCCCTCTCCTACCAGACCGCTTGCCAGTTCACCACTTTCTGGAAAAATAATATGATTTCCTCTTTGTTGTAATAATTTTAAATTGTCTTGCGTTGAACCGTGAGCATACATATCCAAATCCATTGCAGGCGCAACAAAAACAGGACATTTAGCAGATAAATAAGTTGCAACAAAGAAATTATCAGCATTTCCTCCAACCATTTTTGCAATGGAATTGGCGGTAGCAGGAGCAACCAACATAAGATCTGCCCAAATCCCTAAATCTACGTGATTGTTCCACTCTCCTGTGTTTTCGTCTTTGAGAAAATCAATCAAAACAGGTTCTTTGGAAAGTGTTCCTAAAGTGAGCGGAGTCACAAAATCAGAAGAGGCCTTTGTCATAATAATTTTGACAAACGCCCCTTGCTTAATAAGTAATCTTGTTATAAATGCGGCCTTATAAGCTGCAATACTTCCCGTAACTGCTAAAAGAATTTTCTTTCCTTCAAGCATAAAAGTATTTTATTTCTCTGTGTTAACTTCTGGAGACTTCCAAAAAAGTTTACCTTCTTCATATTCCTGAATAGAAATAGCAGCAGGCTTTGGCAATCTTTCATAAAAACGAGAAACTTCAATTTGCTCTCTGTTTTCGAAAATTTCTTCTAAATTATCAGTGTTAGAAGCAAATTCTTCCAATTTTGCTGATAATTCTTCTTTCAAACCATTGTTGATTTGGTCTGCTCTTTTAGATAGAACAACTACTGTTTGATAAGCATTACCTGTAGCATGATCTAAATCATTGATATTACGTGTAATTGTAGTTTTTTCTGCTGTACTGTCTCTATAAGCCATACTCGTATTATTCTTGTTTTTTATTTAATTTCTCAATCTCTTTTAAACTTGCGTTGTAATAAGAAGTAGCCGATTTCATATAGGTACTTTCTTTATAAGAGTCTGCAAAGATACGATAAGATTTGATTGTTTCTTGATATCTTTCTACTTTTTTTGATAAAATACTATTTTCTGCCAACAAAAAGTTTGCTTTTACTATCAAAAACATCAATTCTTCTCTGTATTTGGTATCTGGATAAGACTTAATTGTTGTGTTAAAAGCAATTACAGCAGATTTGTATTTAGACATTTTGTAATACAATTTTCCGTGCTCATAACTTTTGCGTTCTAGTTTGCCTCTTAACTCCGCAATCATGATATTGCAAGTATCAACTTTATCACTTTCTGGATATTGATCCATAAATAATTGCAACTCATTAATAGCATTTCTTGTTTCTGTTGGATCTAGGTTATAGGCAGGAGAACTTTGTTTCGTACATAATGCAGATAAAAAAGCAGCCTCTTCTTTTCTTGGACTATATGGAAAATTTTTGGTAAATCTCTTGAAATAGTATGATGCTAAAAAATAGTCTTTCAAGCAATACTGTACATTAGCATAATAAAAATAGACATCTTCACCTTTGTCCGTCATTCGATGGTAAGTCATCAACTCATCAAAAAGAGGTAGTGAACGATAGCAGTCACCTTGTTCGTATAGTTCTACCGCTGTTTTGTATTTTAATTCGTAATCACTTCCTTTCAAAATTTTGTTGTAATCGCTACAACTTGAAAGGAAAGAAACTACAAAAAATAAAATGATATATAAATAATACTGTGTTTTTAACATAAGCGGACAAAGGTAAAACTATTTTGATAATCCTTAACGTGATTTTTTTCAAATGATTATGTGGAGGATATTTTTTATGATTTTTTTAGAAAAATATGAAATACATTTTAAATAAAAAACACCATTCCAAAATTATGGAACAGTGTTTTTATAGATTTTTTATGATTTCGATTAAGCAGTTACGCCTAATACTTCAGCCATTTTCTTTCCAATTTCTGCTGGTGAATCTACTACGTGAACACCACAAGAACGAAGAATTGCTTTTTTGGCAGCCGCTGTATCATCATGACCACCTACAATTGCACCAGCGTGTCCCATTGTTCTTCCAGCAGGAGCAGTTTCTCCAGCGATGAAAGCAACCACAGGTTTTGTTCCGTGTTCTTTAATCCATTTTCCAGCTTCTGCTTCAAGATTTCCTCCAATTTCACCAATCATGATGATTCCTTCAGTTTCTGGGTCGTTCATTAATAATTGAACTGCTTCTTTAGTTGTAGTTCCAATAATTGGATCTCCACCAATTCCGATAGCAGTAGTTTGTCCTAAACCTGCTTTAGTAATTTGATCTACTGCTTCGTAAGTAAGTGTTCCAGATTTTGAAACGATTCCGATAGTACCTTTTGTAAAAATAAAACCTGGCATAATTCCAACTTTCGCTTCTCCAGCAGTCATTACCCCTGGGCAGTTAGGTCCGATAAGTGTACAATCTTTATCTGTAAGATATTCTTTTACTTTTACCATATCAGATACAGGAATTCCTTCTGTAATACAAACAATCACTTTGATTCCTGCTTCAGCCGCTTCCATAATAGCATCAGCTGCGAATGCTGGTGGCACGAAAATAATCGAAACATTAGCACCTGCTTTTGCTACCGCTTCTGCAACTGAATTGAATACAGGCTTGTCCAAATGTGTTTGACCACCTTTTCCTGGAGTAACTCCTCCAACAACATTGGTTCCATATTCAATCATTTGACCAGCGTGAAAAGTCCCTTCACTTCCTGTAAATCCTTGTACAATTACTTTAGAATCTTTGTTTACTAATACACTCATTTTATAGTTTTTTGTTTACTTTATTTTTTAGAATGTCCCAAAATTAATAATACTATTTTAAATAAAGCCATTTGTTGAAAAAAGTTTAAAAGTTTGATCGAAAAATTAATGATTCAGTAATCTTTGGTAAACTTGAAAATAAAAAACAAGATAATATTGCAAAAAAAATCCCAACCAAAAAATTGGTCAGGATTATAATTTATGTCGGGGTGGCCAGATTCGAACTGACGACCTCCTGCTCCCAAAGCAGGCGCGATACCGGGCTACGCTACACCCCGAACGGTGTGTTTATGAGTTTGCAAAGAAAGTCAATATATTTAACTTCTCTACAAAAAAACGAAAATATAATGGCGGAGGGAGGGGGATTCGAACCCCCGGTACCAGTTTCCCAGTACGACAGTTTAGCAAACTGTTGGTTTCAGCCACTCACCCATCTCTCCAATATTGTTTTTCTTTTTAAAAGAACGCTTTCCTCATTTGGGATTGCAAAAATACTACAAGTTTTTAAATTACAAAGTTATTATCGTAAAAATTAAATAAGTTTTGAAATAATTCCCGAAAAGCCTTATTTTATTGACTTGATATAATGTCTTTTCTCGAAGTTAAAGTTTTTGAGTCATTTTTATACTTCCATTCCCAAACTATAAAACCAAAAACAACTGCATATTCTATAAACACAAGTAATAAACTTTCTGTATAGGTCGTATCTCTATAAGTGAAATAACTCAAAAATATCATTCCAGACCAAACCAATGGAAATCTATATCGGGTAAAGATTCCCGCAAAAATCAACCCGCCCAAATACCAAGGATGTAAAATGGTAGCAAAACACAAATGAATCATAAATATCCACAAAATGGGAATCATTAAGTTTTTAGTTGAGTTTGGTTTTTGAAAAGATTGCCAAAGAACTAACCCTAAAGTTAGTATTGAAAGGAGTATTCCAATCACAGCAATCATATTATGTCCGTATATTTGATACCCTATCCACCTGAAAATATAATATACAGAAGCGTTGAATTCAAAAGTTTGAAAATATAAATTTAAACTTTGACTCATGTTGGTCAATGTTGCTACATCAATAAATGGAACAAAACCTAATACAAGCACAAAAGCCAACAAACTCATATATTTTAAACCTTTTACAAATCCCATTTGATACCAAAAAAACGGAAGTAACATCAAGGGAATTAATTTGCTCATAACGGCAAATGCCATAAAAACAGCACTCCCTATCCATTTGTTTTTAATAAAATAATAAATACTTACCGCCAAAAAAGCAATCATTGCTCCTTCAAAATGAATATTACCCACAAATTCGATAATGATTAAAGGATTAAAAGCATATAATATCCAATTTTTGGTTTCCAAATTCAAAGCAATCAATATTTTTCTGATGTAAATTAAAGTCACTAATTCCATCAAAAGCAAAAAAAACTTCATGATAAAAATACTTGCGGCATAATTTCCTTCTCCGAAAAATTTCGCACTTAGATAAAATACACTTTGCAAAACTGGAGGATAAACGCTGTAATAATTAGGAGAATTCATTTCATTCACCAATTTCGATTGTGCTTCAGAAGAGATCAACAACTTATTTTCAGGCATCTCGGATGGAACATATTCAAACGGACTGATATTGTTTTCTATGCACAAACCATCCCAAATAAAACGGTGGTAATCGTCAGATAAATTTGGCGTTGAAAATAAAAAAATCATTCTCAAAAGCATCGCTATGACGAGCCATTGTTTGAATGCAAAAATTTTGAAATCTATTTTTGAAATAAAAAAATAAGCCAGAAATAAAACGGCAATCGTTCCAAAGAGCAACTCATACCAATGTCTTTCTATATGAAAAGAAATGAAATAATATCCAATTCCAGAAACGATTAAAAGTAGAACTATTTTCCATTCAATGGCTTTCAAACTATTAATTAGTTTTGAGATTAATTCTTTGTGCTTTAATACTTTTTCCCAAAAATATTTCGGCTCTCTCTTCGAATATTTCTGGATTATCTGTGGTGAAATAGGTGACGGTTTTTCCTTGACTACATTTTTCTTCCATTTCTGGATGTCTGTTCAAATAATCTTGAAGTGCATTGGCTACAATATCTCCTTGACTCAAAACTTTAATATGGGGAGGTAAAAATTCTTTGATAATATCTATCAAAAGTGGGTAATGTGTACATCCTAAAATAATCGTATCGATTTTGGAATCTTTCTGAAGTAAATTATCAACGTGTTCTTTTACAAAAAATCGTCCCCCCTCATTGTCAAATTGATTATTTTCGATGAGCGGCACCCAAATTGGACAAGCTTCTTGCGTCACTTTTATTTCGGGAAACAGTTTCCCAATTTCTATCACATAAGACTCTGAATTGACAGTTCCAGGTGTTCCAAAAATCCCCACATGATTGTTTTGAGTGATGTTCCCGATTGCTTCAGCGCTAGGTCTTATCACTCCCAGAACTCTTTTGTTGGGTGCCAAAAAAATCAAATCTTTTTGTTGTATATTTCGAAGTGCTTTGGCAGATGCTGTATTACAAGCAATGATAACCAATTCGCAACCTAACTCAAAAAATGTTTTGACCGCTTGCAAAGTATATTCGTAAACTGTTTCAAAAGAACGAGAACCATAAGGCGTTCTGGCATTATCTCCAATGTAAATATAATCATAATCGGGAAGTTGGGCAACAATACTTTTCAGTACAGTCAGACCTCCATATCCAGAATCAAATACACCAATAGGACTTTTTGCCATTTTTCTTTCTTTATAAATACGAAAGTAATTTATTTTTTTATACTAAACAGTATTCATACAAGTATAATATGACAAAAGCATATTGAAAAACTCCCGGCTATTTACAATTTTTAAAATCTAAAATTACAAAACTTTGAAAATAATGATTTATCTTAGCAATGTTCGAAGAATCACAAACATAATTACTGCTTTTCAAGTAGTTGGAAATGGCTTTAAGTAAATTGATTGTGATAATTAAATTGAACTTTTTTAATCTTGAACTGTAAAAAAAGAAATGATGAAATTATTTTTTATAGCGTTTATTAGTATCTCTACGAGTATAATGAGTTATGCTCAGACTAAAGATTTTGAACAGTTCATGTTCGAGAATGAAAATATGATTTTCGATACAAAGGATACCATTAGAATTACTTATGAATTAGATAGTTTAGAGATACTATATTCAAATTTTGGAGGCTGTGGAGGTGGCGCAGTTTACAGTATCGTATGTCATAATGATTCACTTCTTTCAAGAGGCACAAGTCCTGAATGTGATTACTTATTGATTGAATATACATATTCTGTAAAAGGAGTTGTTGAAATTTTAATTAACACTCCTGGTATTTATTCAGTTGTGTTCTTTTCTTAAATATCAAGAAAAAAATAATTGCAGAAACCAGTTTCAACAAACATTATCAACTCCAAAATTTGAAATCATTTCGATAAAAGAAAATTAATACCTTGATTAAGTTTTTCAAAACTCAACAATTAACTTTTCTGTCACTTCGGCTCATAGATAAAGTACGGCAAAGCCAAGTCTCAAAAACTAACTAAGTTCTAAACAAAATTTCAGATATCTCCGCTCGAACTGACGCTATTGGTCTGTTTCTTCGAGTCGATATGACAAGATAACGATATGCCAAAATATTTCCCGCAGATTACGCAGATATACGCAGAATAAATCAGTGGAAATCAGCGAGATTTGCGGGAGAAAAATTCCTCCCCCTTTTATACTAGTCCAAAGGGGGAATTAATATGCAATTGTCATTTTAACTTATGCTTTTTTTAAAAAGTTGTTACTCGATATGACAAACAAAAATATTTGTCACTTCGACCTCTGAAACTTCGGAGGAGAAGTCTCAAAATATTACAATAATAGATATCTCCGCGCTGGTCGATATGACAAACAAAAATATTTTGTCACTTCGACCTTGTGGAGAAGTCTTGTCCTTAAATCACAATTTTAGATGTCTCCACTTCGGTCGACATGACATAATTTAAGCATTTCCTTAAAAAAACAAATTATTACCTTAAATACATTTTCAATATCTCTAAAAAATTCGTTACTTCGCATAAGCGAAATGTAAAGTTATGATTAAAGTTGTCGATTTTTCCAAAACCAATTCCATTTTCAACAATTTCTTGGGGCAACTTAGGGATTTGAAAGTGCAACAAGATAGAATGAGATTCAGAAGAAATCTCGAAAGAATTGGTGAAATTATGGCTTATGAATTGAGCAAGGAGCTCACTTTTGAAGAAGAAGATATTTTCTCTCCTTTAGGTGTTGCAAAATCACAATTGATAAAAGAACAACCTGTTATCGCTACTATTTTGAGAGCAGGACTACCACTTCATCAAGGTTTTTTGAATTATTTTGACAGTGCCGATAATTGCTTTATTTCTGCTTATAGAAAACACAGTTCGCCTGATGTTTTTGATGTTGAGGTAGAATATATGTCTAGCCCAAATTTGGATGGAAGAACAGTAATTCTTACAGATCCAATGTTGGCCAGTGGTGCTTCAATGGTGCTAGCTTATAAAGCACTTTTACAAAAAGGAAAACCCAAACACATCCATGTGGTTTCTGTAATTTCAAGTGCAGAAGGAGTAGAATATGTAAAGAGAAACATGCCTCCTAATTGCACACTTTGGCTGGGAGCAATTGATGATGAAATGACTGCACAATCTTATATCGTTCCTGGATTAGGTGATGCTGGAGATTTGGCTTTTGGTAGTAAAGAATAATTTATTATGTTGACTTGGGATGCCATAAGTTCTGGTTTTTTTCTAGGAATGGTCAAATTTCTATTCTCAGCTGCTTATCTAGAAACTTTTTATCCCGAATTGAGTCTCATTCAAATTTACCTAATCACTGTTAGTGGAGCTTTAACAGCTTTCAACCTCACTTATTGGCTGGCTGATTTTTTTATGACAAGAGCCAAATTAAGAAAATTAAAAGCCATTCGTAAAGGGAAACTAAAAAAGAAAAAAGCGTTCACCCGACTCAATAAATTTATTGTAAAAGTAAAAATGTCAAAATTTGGCTTGGTTATTTTATCCACTCTTGGAGTTATGTTTATGTCTATTCCGGTTGGAGGAATTGTTTTGGCAAAATTTTATGGAGAAAGAAAATGGGCTTACTTGTTGGCCACGACAACTATTTTAACGGTAGGTTTACTTTTGGCAATTTTCGATGAACAAATGATTGAATTGTTCAGAAAATCTTAATTTTGTAACTCAATGAGCAAAAAGCAAAAACCTATTATCAAACCAAAGTTAAGTTCTAAGAACAAAAAACAATCAACTTCTGAAGTGAAAGAAGTGAAACTGGAAGTTCCTAATGGGCTTAAATTTTTATGTCTTTTTAGTTTTTTAGGATTCATCTATTGTTTACTACTTGATACGAGCGACTATTTGGCGTATTCTAATTTTCATGAATTAGCAACAAGTGCAGATCAAAGCGCTTTTGAGTTGATGGAAGAGCGAATGGCAAAATATGAAATGAACGACATTGATATATCTGATAAAGGGATGAATAAACTAGCCCGAATGTCGATATACAGAACCATTTTTGATGTAATTGCAATGGTAGGCACCGCATTGATGTTTTTTAGAGTGAAAAGAGGTTTTTATATTTATGCTGTAAGTCAGTTTTTATACGTTGCTATTCCATTTTTTATGTTTGGATTGTCAACTTTTGCTATCTTTGAAAAAGGAATGGTGATGATACCAATTATTTATATTGGTTTATTCACAACACAAATAAAATATTTAACAAGATGATAGAAGAAAAATCTCAAGAAAATATAGAAAATACGACAAACAATCAGGAAGACAATTATGCCGAAACACGAGAAGTTTCTATTTTAAAAAGAAATCTAAGATTGGCAAAAAGACTTATATTAGGAAAAAATAAACCACCATTCTTTTTACGAATTGTTTCTTGGGCATTCATCATTTGGAGTTTGTTGATGACAATTTACTTTTTGTTTAACAGTTTGTTTCACAAATTTGGAGTCACTCAAGAAAATGCTGACGATAATATTGATGAAAACACATCAAAATTCTTCATTACTTATGCTTTTCTTCATTTTATTGCTATGATAGGATCTATCTTATTGTACAGAAAAAAACTAACTGGTTTCTATATTTTTTCTATCACTACTATTTTAATGCCTTTTTGGGAATACATCATTTTGGGTGAATTTAGTGTGTTTTTTCTTTCAACTTTGATTTTTTCTTTAGCTTCCATTATCCTTTTTGCTGTAAACTGGAGAGTTTTTGATGCTAATGTAAAAAAAAGAGAAAAGAAAAAACAGTTGAAAAGAGAAGCTGAAATGTACAGAAATAGTGTAAATAAATAAACTATTTTCTGACACCTCCTATTTTAAGCGTCTAAATTTAAGATTTAAAACTATCAATCAAAAAATGCAAATATCCATAATAGGCGCAGGAAATGTAGCAACTCATTTGGCTTTAGCCTTACATTTAAAAGGTATAAAAATCAATAGTATTGTAAGCCGAAATATAAAAAATGCTGAAGTATTGGCGATTCAAGTGGGTGCAACTGCACATTCTAACATGAAAAAAGATACCTCTTGGGGTGAAAATGATTTTGTAATTGTAGCAGTAAAAGATGATGCAATAGAAAGTGTATTATCTTCCAATTTGTTAAAAAACAGCAATGTAGTTCATACCTCAGGAAGTTACGAAAGCGACAAAATGAAACCTTTTTGCAAATCTTATGGCGCTTTTTATCCTTTTCAAACTTTTAGAAAAACTGCTCAAGTAAATATTGCAGATGTTCCTTTTTTTATAGAATTTAGTGATAGTTCTCTGAAAGAAAAACTATTTGAATTGGCTCATTTATTAACTCCAAAAGTTTTTGAATTAGACAGTATTGCCAGAAAGAAACTACATGTTTCAGGAGTTTTTATCAATAATTTCATCTATTTTCTCCTTCACAAAATGAAACAATTTGGAGACCATCATCAAATTGATGCGCAACATTTTATGCCATTGCTTCAACAAACGATAAACAATGCCATGTATCACCCAGAAAACCTTCAAACTGGTCCTGCAATGAGAGGAGATATACAAACGATGCAAAGTCATTTGGAATTGCTGAAAGACAATGCGATTTTACAAAATTTATACAAAACATTAAGTGCAACAATTTATAAAGACATCAATGGAAAAGAAATTGAATTATAAAACCAACCTAAGAACCGTAAAACTTATGGTTTTTGATGTAGATGGTGTTTTGTCTGATGGACATGTATTCTTAGATGCAGATGGTGAAATGATGAGAAACACCCATGTTAGAGATAGCCTCGCAATCAAAATTGCTTTAAAATCAGGATTGAAAGTGGCTGTAATTAGTGCGGGAACTTCACAAAAAGTAAAAGAAAGAATGCATTATTTAGGAATTCAAGATGTTTTTATGGGTGTTTATCATAAGTTTGAAGTTTTAGAAAAATATTGCAGTTCCAAACAAATTGATTTAAAAAATGTATTGTATATGGGCGATGATTTGCCCGATTATGAATGTATGACAAATGTTGGCGTTGCCACTTGTCCTCACAATGCAGTTGTCGAAATACGAAGCATCAGCGATTACATTTCTCATATCGATGGTGGAAAAGGTTGTGTGAGAGATGTGATAGAACAAACTTTGAGAGTTCAAGGTTTTTGGCCTAATATGACAGAAAATCCTAGAATTATATTTTAATGATTTTTAGACCTTTAAATATCTTAATTATCCTTTTGGTTGGATTGGTTTTTTGGAAATTAAGCAATCAATTTAATGAAAATTTGGGGATTGAAATTCCACCTTCCAATGTAATCTGGGTCTATATTATCATTTCTGTGCTTATTGCAGCTGCAGGGTACTTAATCAACGATTACTACGATCAAGAAATTGATAAAATCAACAAACCACACAAAAAATATCCTTTTACGCCTAGGCAAACATGGAATATCTATTTCCCATTGAATGCTTTGGCTGTGTTTTTAGGAGTTGTTTTTTTGAACATCGAAATGACTTTTATTTTTGTGGTGTTGCCTATTTGGGTACTTTGGTTTTACTCGTTTACACTCAAAAGAATGCCAATTATTGGAAATCTTGCCATTGCAACTTTAGCGATTTGGTTGCCAGCAGGAATCATTGTTTTGAATACAGTTCCAGAATCTTTAAGCAACAACCAATCAGAAATCAAAGGTTTTATGTTGCTTTTGTTAGGTTGTAGTTTCTTGACTACATTTGCTAGAGAAATCATCAAAGACATACAGGACATCAAAGGAGATGAAAAGTTAGGCGTAAAAACTTTTCCTAGTTTTGTGGGAAATACATTTGCATCCATTGTAGCGACAGGATTTATCGCCATTTGTTTTATGGTTTGGAATGGATTTTACATGAAATACAACACTGATTTTGAAAAAATTGTTCACTTTCCATTTTTACTTACAACACTTTCTCTTTTGGCTGCTATACTGTTTTTGTTTATTGGAAAAAAATGGGAAATCAGAACCCAAAGAAGTAGTTTATTCCTAAAAGCAAGTATGTTATTTGCTATAATTACTGGATTTTTAATTTAAAAGATTATGTTACTCGATATTTCAAAAAACTATTCCGTTATTTTAGCCTCTCAGTCCCCAAGAAGACAACAACTTTTGAGAGAAATCTTACCAGATTTCATCATCAAATCTAGGGAAATCGATGAAGTCTATGACGAAGCCTTAAAAAGAGAAGAAGTAGTGCTTTATCTAGCCAAACTCAAATCTGATGCTTTTGGGAAATTAGCCTCCAATGAAATGTTGATTACTTCAGACACTATCGTTTGTTTAGGTGATGAAGTTTTGGGAAAACCACATAACGAAAAAGTTGCATTGGAAATGTTACAAAAGTTATCAGGCAAAACGCATACAGTATTTACGGGTGTTTGCGTAAGAACAAATTCCAGAACAGAAGTGTTTTTTGACGCTACTGATGTTACCTTTCACGATTTAACAACTGAGGAACTTAAATTTTACATACACAGATGTAGACCTTTTGACAAAGCCGGTTCATATGGAATTCAAGAATGGTTAGGTTATGTAGGAATTAAAAAAATGGAAGGTGAGTTTTATAATGTGATGGGCTTGCCAGTTCACAAATTATATCAACTCCTTAAAACTTGGTGATTCATCAAATTTATAAGGTTTTTTCTCAAAAGTTAAATGCGTCAACATTTCAGAAAATTCATCGCAAACTTCGCTTAAATCTTCATCATCATCTTCAAAATAAAATTCAATAACAGTTGAAGTTTGAGATGCCATTTCATCAAATGATTTGAGCATATTATAGAGCATTCTCGAAGCGGAAGTGTTGAAATAATCCAGTTTTAAGATGACTTTTGTATTTTCGGCTGGTTCATTAAGATAAATCTTGATGTACGACATTATCGGTTCGAAAAACTCGTAACTATCTTCAGGTAAAATTACACCTTCCAGAATAAAAACACCTTTTTCTGAGCAAAGATGCACATAAGGAGTTTTGGGAGTTTTATTTATTTGTACAGCCATTTTATAACCTATCGATTCAAATCAATCGCAAGGTACATAAATATTTTATTATGTAACATTTAAATAACTAGATTTTAGACAAAACTAAAATTCAAGTGTACTTTTCATCCCAAAGAATGATTAAATTTCTTGATTTTCAAACGTGTGATTTTTATGGTTTATTATCAATTTAACGCTTAAATTTGTCAAGAAATATAAACTTAAATGAATCTTTCAAAATACAAAGCCTTCGTTCAAAAATTAGACACTACTTCCTTATTTGTGGTGGATGCTTCAATCCCCAAATCTGATTATACTCGAATTGATTTATCAAAAGACAATGAATCATTACAAAAAGTGGACATCACATCTGCCGATAAAATGGAAAGGTTTATTGCTCAATATATTGAAAAAAAGAAGGCTCAAGTGGCTTATGGAGGTTATCTCGAACATAGGAATTTGTACCAAAGAAGTACGCATTTCAACCAACAAACTGATCCAAATGATGAACGAAATATTCACCTTGGAGTGGATATTTGGAAGGATGCTGGAACTAAAGTTTTAGCGATTTTGGACGGAGAAACTCATAGCTTTCAAAACAATACCAACTTTGGAGATTATGGGCCAACGATAATAATCAAACATCAATTTGAAGATGTAGAATTTTACTCTCTTTATGGACATTTGAGTTTGGATTCTATTGCAAATCTAAAAATAGGACAAAAAGCCATCATAACCAATGAATCAGTTGATATGTTGCCTTTAAAATTGGTTGAATTTGGCTGTATGAAAGGAAGCGAAATAGAAATACTACACTTTGCCCCTTTCAAAGATCCTATTTACATCAAAATGAATGAAGCTCACATTGCCATTAGAAAGGAAGTAGCAAGATTGATAGAAGTTGCAATAGCAGAAACATAAAAATTGGAATCCATAAAATCAAAACATATCAATGTAGTATTAATTGGTAATCCTAATACAGGTAAAACTTCTGTTTTTAACAGACTCACAGGTATGAACCAAAAAGTAGGGAACTATCCAGGAGTAACAGTTGATAAAAAAGAAGGGAAATTCAAATTAGATGACGGCACAAAAGTTACCATTCAAGATTTACCGGGAACTTACAGTCTGAATCCCAATTCTCTTGATGAAAATGTGGTTTTAGATTTTCTGTTGAATAAAGAAAACATCGAAAAAACCAATCTTTTTTTATTGGTTTCAGATGTCGAAAATTTAAAAAGAAATTTATTGATTTTCACGCAACTCAAAGACCTTCATTTGCCTATCAGTCTTATCATCAACATGGCAGACATGATGGAACGCAAGGGAATTGAGCTCGACAAAAAATTACTTTCAGAAAAATTAAATACACAAATAGTTTTTGTAAGTGCCAAATCTGGTAAAGGCATAGACGATTTGAAAACTTTGATTCAGGATTATCAAACTGTAGAAGAAAATCCTACCACAGACATTTCAACTCTTGACCATTCTCTTTTTGATAAAATAAAAAATGCCGAAAAAGACCAAAACATTTATACCTCTTGGCTCAAAATTACACAGAAATTTGCAACAGAAAATATAACTTCTTACAAAATACCAAATACAGAAACTGAAGTTACTCATAACGAAATCAAATTTTTACAACGAAAAGAAACATTGATAAGGCACAAATTTATCAATGAATTAATGGCTGATGTTTTGACTGTAAAATCTTCGGGAAACCTTGAAGTAAGAAGTAAACTCGACAGTGTTTTGTTGCATCCTGTTTGGGGTTATTTGATATTTTTTGGCATTTTGCTGCTCATGTTTCAAGCCATTTACGATTGGAGTTCCTACCCTATGGACTGGATAGAAACAGGGTTTGTAAATCTAAGTAATTGGACTAAAGAAAGTATGCCAACTGGTATGTTTACCAATTTAATTTCTGAAGGATTAATTCCAGGAATTGGTGGCGTAGTTATTTTCATTCCTCAAATTGCTTTTTTATTTTTGTTCATCTCTATTCTCGAAGAAAGTGGCTATATGAGTCGAGTAGTTTTTATTGCTGACAGAATCATGAGAAAATTTGGACTCAGCGGCAAAAGTGTTGTACCGCTTATCTCAGGAACTGCTTGTGCCATTCCTGCTGTGATGGCAACTCGAAACATTGAAAATTGGAAAGAAAGATTAATCACTATTTTGGTCACACCATTTATTACCTGTTCGGCAAGGCTGCCCGTTTATCTCATCATCATTTCATTGGTGATTCCAAGTCATAAGTTTTTGGGAATGAGTTATCAAGCCATTACTTTGTTGTTGTTGTATTTACTCGGTTTTGTTATGGCAATTGGTTCTGCTTATGTTTTGAATAAAATTTTAAAGATAAAATCCAATTCTGATTTTGTGATTGAAATGCCGAATTATAAGCTTCCGATGCTAAAAAACACTTTTTTTACTGTTTATGATAAAACTAAAAGTTTTGTTTTAGGGGCTGGAAAAATAATCGTTTCAATTGCCATCGTGTTATGGTTTTTGGCTTCTCACGGCTTTTCTGATAATTTTGAAAATGCTGAGAAGATTGTCACAGAGAACAACATCTCAGAAAATCTAAGTGAAGAGGAACTCTCCAAAAAAATTGCTGCTTTCAAATTAGAAAATTCATACATTGGTGTGGCTAGTAAATCCATTGAACCAGTAATAAAACCTTTAGGTTTTGATTGGAAAATAGGGATCGCTCTAATCAGTTCATTTGCTGCTAGAGAAGTATTTGTGGGAACTTTAGCTACCATATATAGTGTTGGTCAAGATGAGCAAGAAACCATCAAAAACAGAATGCAGCAAGAAACCAAAGCCGATGGCTCTCCCTTATTTACTTTTGCTTCGGGTGTATCTTTATTGCTTTTTTATGCCTTCGCTTTACAATGTATGAGTACCTTAGCAGTAGTGAAAAAAGAAACAGGAGGCTGGAAATGGCCCATGGTTCAGTTATTTGGAATGACAGGATTTGCCTACCTAGTTTCCTTAATCGCTTATCAAATTTTAAGTTAAAAAATGACACAAGAAATTCTCACATATTCGTTAGTTGCATTTGCAACATTCTTTCTTGTCAAACAATTATTTGGCAAAAAGAAATCGCCTCATGCTGGATGCAGTCAAAAAAACTGTAAAGTGAAAAATTGAATAACTTTAAAGTTCTCTTAACACAAAAGTTGAACATTTTCGGATTACTTTTGCATCGATTTATGATTTACACCAAATTTGATATCGATTTTCCTCAAGGAACTAGTGCGCTTCATCGTTTTACTAAAGAAGGAAATAATAAAGTCATCTTCCTACTTCATGGATATTTTGAAGATGGAAAAATTTTCTACACGCTCAAAGGCAAAGGTTTCGCGCCTTTTTTAGTGGATTATGGATATGATGTTTTTGTTTGTGATTTGCTCGGAAAAGGTGAAAGCGAACCAAAAGTTTCTAAAGGTTTTCAGCATTCTCAATACGAAATCATCACAAGAGATATGCCTAAGTATATTGAGAAAGTAAAATCCATTTCTGGAAAGGAAAAAATTAGTCTTGGAGGACATAGTTGGGGAGGCGTGATTCTCATGGCATATATGGCTAGATTCAAAAATGAGGATATTATTTCGATTGTAAATTTTGCTTCCAAAAGAAGAATTGCAAGAAAAAGTTTAAAAAAATTAATCCAAATCAACTTAGGATGGACTTGGTATGGTGGATATTTGGTAAAAAAACATGGCTACTTACCCGCATCCAAAATGAAAATGGGAACGACAGACGAACCTGCAGATTATTACCAACAAGCGGACATTTGGGTTAGAGAAAAACAATGGATTGACCCAGAAGATGGTTTTAATTATCATGAAAATTTCAATTTTGAACTGCCACCTTCATTATTTATTACTGGCAAAGGAGACAAAATATTGGGTCACCCCAAAGATGTTAAAATTTTGGTAGATGAAATGAATTCCAAAAACATAACTTTCAAAGTTATTGGTAAAGAAACTGGACATTTAAACGATTATGATCATATCAATTTACTCACTCATAAAGATGCTCCGAATGACCATTTTAAATTTGTTTTAGATTTCTTAGAAAAATTCAATTAACTTTGGCGAAGTGATACAAGTAAAAGAAATAAAGAAAAAATATGGCGACCTTGAAGTATTGAAAGGTGTAAACTTTGAAATCAAGCAAGGAGAAATTGTCTCAATTGTAGGTGCTTCAGGTGCTGGGAAAACTACTTTACTTCAAATTCTTGGCACACTAGATCAAGCAGATTCAGGAACTATTTTATTTGAAGGTAGTGCAATTACCAATTTATCCAAAAATGAATTGGCAAACTTTAGAAATAAAAATATTGGTTTTGTGTTTCAATTTCATCACTTACTACCTGAATTCGATGCACTCGAAAACGTTTGCCTACCAGGTTTTATTGGGAAAAGAAATAAAAAAGAAGTGGAAACTAGAGCCAAAGAACTTCTAGAAAAATTGGGATTGAAAGATAGAATGCACCACAAACCTTCAGAATTATCTGGAGGAGAACAACAAAGAGTGAGCGTAGCAAGAGCATTAATAAACAATCCTAAATTAATTCTAGCAGACGAACCTAGTGGAAATTTAGATTCCGAAAATGCAAAAGGATTGCACCAATTGTTTTTCGACTTAAGGGCAGAAACCAACCAAACTTTTGTGATTGTTACCCACAATGAAGACATCGCAGAAATGGCAGACAGAAAAATCGTAATGAAAGATGGCGTAGTTTTGGTATAAATAATATGAAAGCAACTAAATTCGATATCCAATTGAAAAAATACATTTTATACTTTGCCCTGGTCTTTTTGAGTGTTGAGTCTTTAGGACAAAATATTCAAGAAAAAATTGAAAACAAGCGCAATGAACTTGACGCTCTTATCAAACAGGAAGAAGACATCAAGTTAGAAATCGAATCACTTCAATTTTTATATATCAATGAAAAACTTGACTATTTTGGCATTCCTATTTCCAAAGATAGTTTGGAAGTGGTAAAACACAATGCCATGTTTTTGGGATATTTTGAAAAACACGAACAAGCCAATTGGGTGTCTCATCTTATTTTACCAGATATCATTTCTGGAAACGTTTCAAGGAGCAATGACTTTAGAAAAGATCCTTTTGTCTCAACTGGAACTTCTGTAAAAGAAGACTATTGGTATAGCGGATATGATAGAGGTCATTTGGCTCCATCTGCAGATTTTAAATGGTCAAAACAAGCGTTGAGTGAAACTTATTATTACTCCAATATGTCACCTCAAAAACCAGAACTCAATAGAGAACGATGGGCTGAATTAGAAAGTGTATTGAGAGATTATGTAATAGAAAACGTAAGAGAACTTTATGTGATTACTGGTCCTGTGCTTCATGATAGTCTTTCTATTATGATGAATGAAGGGAGGAAAAATGATGTTTCAATTCCAGAATTTTATTACAAAATTGCAGTAGATTTAAGAGCCGATCCACCCTTAGGAATTGCTTTTTTGATGCCCAATGGAAAATGTGCATATCCTGTGATGAACTATGCCACAAGTATTGATAAAATAGAGGAAATTACAGGATTAGACTTCCTGCCCAATTTACCTGAAGATATTGAACAAATGATAGAATCCAATACCAATGCCGAACCATTTAAGACTGGTAGTGCAGAAGGCGAAGTAGAACCTATCAATCCCACAACGCTACCTAAAGGAAAAATCAATACAGTTCAAGCAAAATACAATACAGGTAGTAAAAGTTGTGTTTGTGGAACAGTTGTTTCTACCAAATACAGCGAAAAATCTGGAGCCACATTTTTAAATTTAGACAAGAAATTTCCAAATCAAATTTTTTCAGTAACCATTTGGAAAGACTCAAGATCTAATTTTAGTTATAAAATCGAAGATGAATTATACAATAAAAAAGTATGCATTACAGGAATCCCTCAACTAAAAGATGGAATCGCCACAATGAATGTTACTAATGAAGACCAAATAGAAATCATAGAAGAAACAGAAGATGAGGACAATTAAACTTACACTTAGCACTTTACTTATTACTTTTTTAGCAAATTTTAGTTTGATTTTTGGGCAAAATAAAATAGAAACCATTTCAAAAAACGCTGCCAAAAACGACTATGCCATTTTGGAAGTTAGACTAAATATGGAAGACGAATTCAGAACATTAGAAGGAAGAGACAACGAAGGACTTTCTAGAATTGTACTTTTCACTGGAGAAAACAAAGACCATGAGATTTTAAACAAAGGATTTTTAGGTTATAATCAAGTCGTAACATACATCAATGAGATGAAAGACAATGGTTGGGTATTGGAAGATACCTACTCTATTACTGGAAGTTTTTTGATTCTCAACCATTACGTTTTTAGAAAAAAAGACAGGAATAAAATTCCTGCTTTTTTATTTTATAAATTAAACCCAATAAGATGAACCAACTACACCTAAAATCAATTTTAATATTATTAATTTTTATCAGTTTTCAGAATTTGAATTTTGGACAAAAAATACTTCAACTAGAAATCATTTCTGACACCATCAATTCTGAAATAAAAGACGGCAAATACTTCGTAGAAGGAAAAATTTCTGATGGTAAATATATTATTAACGAAGTTTACATTGAATCAACCAGCGGCAAGTGGGCAGAAACGGATAAATTAGGTTTGTTCAAAATAGAATTAGATACCTCAGACAAAGAAATAGTTTTTAAGAAAAAAGGATACGAAACTTTTGTTTTTAAACCTGAATTTATAAGTAATCAGCAACATTACAATCTAAATATCAAGACTGAAAAAGGCGAAAAATAAAAATCAATCTTTTTTTCCTTCTAATTTTTCTATCTCTTTGAGCACTTTATCCGCTTCACCGTATTTTTGGTCACTAGCGGTTCTATTTACTTTAGACAAATCAAAAGCCTCTTTCAAAAGTTTTTGATACTTCTCGTTCAATACTTCTGACTCATTTTTCTTTTTGAATAATCCAAACATAATTTTAAAATTTACAATTTATTCTATAACAACTACAGCATACTATTGTTTTATCTAATTGATAAGAAATTTGGTTTAAAAGCAATTAATCAACGTTTTTTTCATTTTATGGTTTTATATCAAATCTTTGCGAACTCTTTGTGGTTATTTTTTCTTACATTATAGAAGTAAGTTCAAAATGAATTGCAATTGTTGTATTTGTTTCTCAAAAATAATGTTTGCAAACCAAACCATTACTATGATGTTAATAAAATTGTGCTTACTTTTGAATTTATTCAAAGATTCAATTTTAAAGTCATGACCAAAACAAGCACATTTATTTTATCGAGTTTATTAGTTTTATTACTTTGTTCTAATAGTTGCAACAATGGAGAAAAAGGTAATTCTAATGAAAATTCAAAAAAAGAAACCATGAAATTAAATTCTAAAGAGGCACTTTTTGAGAAATATTCCCAATTATACCCTGGTATTTCAGGAAATGATGTTTGTATTGAGGAAATGAAATCCTTTAAAGATTTTTTTGTTGTTGGCTTATTTGCGCACGATAGAGGCTGTGGAGACAACGCATATTATTACAAAGGAGATAGTATTGCGCTAACTGACGAAAATATTCAAAAAATTCTCATAGATAATGGTTTTAAAAATAAACCATCTGAAACAATAGAAAAATACCATTTGGAAGTCGTAAATATCAATAAAAACAATTTGACAACTGTTCCAGATAAATTTGATACTTTGAGTTATGAGTTTTTTCCACCCAAAACTTACATCGAAGATGATATGATTTACAGTTCTATTTGGGTGCAAAGACCCAGCGGAATGATCCCAGAAGTAAGATTTTATTTATCTAATTTAGTTTTTGACACCAAAGGAAAGTTGGTTTCTAGTTCACAAACAAAGGCTTTTTCGGTGGATTATTAGGGGTTGGCTATTTAGCAGTTGGCTTTTGACTTTTAGTTATTTGCGGTTAATTGGGGCTTAAACAAATAGATGTCTCTATTACGTTTTGTCTATCTCTTCAGTAACAATGAAAAGAAAACGATATGACGAAATAGTTCCCGCAGATTACGCAGATGTGCGCAGAATAAATCAGCGAGATTTACGGGAGAAAAATTTTCTCCCCTTTATTACTCTACTTACGCTTCGGTTAGCACTAATCCAAAGGGGAAATTAATATTCAACTGTCATTTTAACTTATGATGTAAATAAGTATTTACTCGATATTACATTCAAATCTCTCTGTCACTTCTACTTATAAATAAAGACCAAAGCGTCTTTGCTTGTGGAGAAGTCGCATAATGAAAGTTGGTTACCCAAAAATCAAAACCACGAACATCAAACCACGACTACTAAACGCGAACACTAAATGCGCACGCCTATAACACACACATCATCAATCTGTTCGTGACCTTGCACATATTCTTCAAAGACATCGTCAATCATTTTTTTGTGATTTTGAATGGGTGCTTCTTGAATATTTAAGAATAACTTTTTGAAATTGGCGCCTAAGAATTTTTTGCCTTTTTCTCCACCAAATTGATCGGCATATCCATCAGTGAAAATATATACAGTGTCCTCTTTTTTCAATTCAATAGACCAACATGTGAATGGATAAGGATTGGTATATTTTCCGATGGGCTGTTTGTCTGCTTTTATTTCAAAAAGATTGTATTCGCCTTCTGTTTTATTGGGTTCAATGACTTGTGTTTCGTTTTCATTGAGATTGGTGGCTGTTAGATTTCCTTCCGAAATTTTTCTTACAATCCAAATAGGATTATTAGCACCAGCCCATTCTAACTTTGAAATATCATTTCCTTTTTGGAATGCACAAATAGAAATATCCATTCCGTCTTTGACTTCGCTTTCACTTTTTTCAAATTGCTCGATGACCAATTCTCTGGTTTTGTCCAAAACTTTGGCAGGATTCAACAAAGAAAATTCTCGCACGCTTCTGTTGAGCGCATTGTTACAAACCACACTTACCATTGCGCCAGGCACTCCATGACCAGTACAATCTGCTGCGGCAAACAATATTTTATTTCCAGTCTCTTCCAACCAATAAAAATCTCCGGCAATAATATCTTTAGGTTTGTAAAGCACGAATGCCTCTGGAAGTTTTTCTTGAAAAAATTTATCTGAAGGCAAAATCGCTGTTTGAATTCTTTTGGCGTAGGTAATACTGTCCATAATCTCAGTATTCTTCTCTTCCAAGACATGTTTTTGATCCTCTAGCACATGTTTTTGTTGCTCAATAATATGATTTTTCGCTTCCATTTCGGCATGCGCTTTTTTCTTTTCTGTGTATCTTTTGTAAATTGCTCCAGCTCCCAAAAGAATCATTAATAAAATGAAAATTCCAGCCCAGACGTAAATCTTGAACATCATTTCACTGTGTTCTTTTTCTTGCTCCATCAT
>JAGYKU010000151.1 GCA_018401455.1 Flavobacteriales bacterium | reverse complement strand
AGGTGATGTTGTGCCAGAATAAGTTCCTATTAGAGGGGAAGCTGTACTAGCACCATCATAAATATATAAAAAATCATAACCACTTTCAGTATTAAACGATGTAAAATTAACTCTTACACAATTTCCGTCATCAGCACAAAATGTTGTTGTTATATTCTGATTATTGACATAATTACTACCTAATCCACCTGTGTCATAGAAGGTTCCTAAACAAGTGTTTATTGTTCCACCAGGATTATTATATATAACAGGACAAGGTACGCATGAAATACTTGCTGCCCAACCATCTCTTGTAGCCGAGCCATCTGAAGTAAATCTAAAAGTTAAACATCCTGATGAAGATGTTATAGTTCCAGGTGATGTTGTGCCAGAATAGGTTCCGATAAGAGGCGAAGCAGTTGTAGGACCGTCATAAATTCTTAAAAAATCATATCCACTTTCAGTATTAAATGAGGTGAAATTAACTCTTACACATTGTCCATTGTCAGAACAAATCGTGGTTGTTCTGTCTTCATTATTAATGTATTGTCCACTTGAACCTCCGGAGTCAAAAAAATTTCCTGCACATGTGTTTATAGTTCCTATTGGGTTGTTATATGTTTGTGAATTTATTTGTCCAAACAAAAATAAAAAAGGGATTAGAAATATTATTGCTTTTTTCATTTTCATTTCATTTTAATTCTTCCATTTCCAACAACTCAATCTCTTTTTTGGTAAATTTACCAAAGATAATTTTGGGGTCAAGTGCATCATGTGTAGTGATGATGATACTGTAGTTTTTGTCGTCAAATTGAATTTCACCTTTTTTGGTGATATTGTGAATGAATTCAGTTTCTGATTTTGTTTTAGAATACGACTCTTCAGAGAAAGTAAGCGTATAAACTTTTGTTACTTCTTGAGCATTTGAAATAAATGGAAGTAATACAAAAAGAATAAAAGGGATGAGATGTTTGCGCATTTTAACTTAAAATTAAATTAATGTTAAGCCAAAGTATAAATAATAA
>JAGYKU010000150.1 GCA_018401455.1 Flavobacteriales bacterium | reverse complement strand
AATTAAAAAATTAATCTCAGACGAACTTGAAATTGCTTATGATGCTCCTGCAATTGAAGTAAACACAGAAAAAGAATACGAAGATATTTTTATGTCTTTTGATGGTAGAGCAACACCTTCAAAATCAAATGAAAAGGTAGAAATGAGATTGATTGATGCTGTGAGAGATGGTTTACAGCACGCTATGAGAGCTCATGAAAACCTTGTTATTATGGGGCAAGACATTGCTGAATACGGTGGCGTTTTTAAAGTTACTGAAGGTTTTGTTGAAGAATTTGGAAAAGCAAGAGTAAGAAATACTCCTATTTGTGAATCTGCTATTGTGGGAGCCGCTTTAGGACTTTCATTAAAAGGTAAAAAAGGCTTGGTGGAAATGCAGTTTGCTGATTTTGTGACTTGCGGTTTCAATCAAATTGTAAATAACCTTGCAAAACTTCACTACAGATGGAATCAAAATGCAGATGTAGTAGTAAGAATGCCAACTGGAGCTGGAGTTGCAGCAGGACCATTCCACTCTCAAAGCAACGAGGCTTGGTTTTTTCATACACCAGGTTTAAAAATTGTTTACCCATCAACTCCAAGTGAAGCAAAAGGACTTTTATTAGCTGCTATCGAAGACCCCAATCCTGTCATGTTTTTCGAACACAAAGCGATGTATAGAAGTATTTCTGAAGAAGTAAATACAGACTATTATACCATTGAAATTGGAAAAGCAAATCTTGTCACTGAAGGTGACCAAGTTTCAATAATTACATACGGAATGGGCGTACACTGGGCTAAAACTTATTTAGCATCTCACCCAGAAGTAAAAGCAGATTTGATTGATTTAAGAACTTTGCAACCTTTGGACACAGAAGCAATTTATAATTCTGTTAAGAAAACAGGTAGAGCAATCATTCTTCATGAAGATTGTTTAACTGGTGGTATTGGTGGCGAAATTTCTGCATTGATTTCTCAAGAATGTTTTGAATACTTGGACGCACCTGTTGTAAGATGTGCAAGTTTGGACACTC
>JAGYKU010000015.1 GCA_018401455.1 Flavobacteriales bacterium | reverse complement strand
CTGTCATTACCGTGCTTATTATAAAACCCTTCTCCTTCGTCTATCAAAATACCAGAGGCAGAAAACATTTCAATTGCTCCATCAAAATTAGATGTAAAAGCATTAGGATGAATGTCATTAATAAAGTCTGAAATATCATCTCCACAAATTGAAAAAATAGGAACAGTATGTGAAACACCAACAAAATAAGTATTCGTTTCTACAAAACTTGGAGGTGTGTTGGGAGTTGCCGAAAAACTTCTAGCTCTCAAAACAGTAGTTGCGTTAATGACCACCGGTGTGTTGTAAAGTGTAGAAGTAATTGAAGGAGTACTTCCGTCTAAAGTGAATCTAATGTCTTCTCCTCCAGCAGCAGTCAATGTTATTGCTGTACCTGCATTTATATTTCCAGCTGAAACAGACATAACAGGTCTAGATGCATATTCGTTTTGTGGATTATTGTTCGATGCATTTGGTGTTGGGGTAGTAAATAAACTCCAAGTTCCAGCTCCATTGGAAGTTCTTCCTCTAGAATGATTTCTCTGACAAGGAATCAATGTCAAACTATCAACAACAATACCTCCATTATCTGCAAGAATAAATTTTTCTGGTTGTGTTTGAGTTAACTTAAAATTAGTATGAATTCCTGAAGGAAAAGTTTCTGCTCTTCCACTACAATATACCATCAAAGTTCCATTGCCTGGCACTACACCAGATTGGATTTGGAATTTTCCAATATTATTTGCTTTGTCAGACATAAACCAACCAGAAATATCTATGGGATTTGGAGATAAATTGTACAATTCAACCCAATCTTCAAATTCTCCGAAAGCATCAGGATGTTGTGTTACATTTGCAGCACTGTATTCATTAATCACAATTTGGCTATGTCCAACAGAGATAGTGAATATGAATAATAATAAAATGTATTTCATAAAATAAAAATTAGGTAATCGCCTTCAAAAATAAGTAATTAAAAGCAAATATGAAATAATTGTTATATTATTTTTGTTCAAATAAAATCATGCATGATACAAATCAGCCATTTCTACCCCTGTACTTGAACCAAGTGCAACCCCCATTCCACCCATTCTCACTGCGCAGTAAATATGGTTTGAAACCTTTTTAATTATAGGTTTTTTGATTTTTCCTACACCCATAATTCCTGCCCAAGAATAGTCCACAATGTTATTTTCAACATGAGGCAATATTTTGATGTAATATTTCATTCAATTTCTCTTGAATTATATTTATTACCTCTAATTTTGTAGTAGTTTCATTGTCAAAATCTAAATTTCTTCCTGCCACCTAATAAAATTCTGTCACCTATATTTCTGAAATAATAATACCCTTCATTCATATGAAAGTACCTTTTAATTTTAAATTATCTATTGGTTTTGTAATAAGGACTTGTGCTCTAGGCGAAAACATCTAAATCAGATAAAATTTCTTTGGCAAATCCATTGTTTGCAATAAATACCAATACTTTTATAATAGCATTTTTCTTTGGTATGTAATTCACAAAACGATTGATTATCTATAAATTTCGTCATTACCAAAACCATTTATGATTTGAATGTTTTTTCATAACAAGACTTATAAGTTTGGTCATCATTTTGCCTGTATCTATCTGTCCTTCAAACTTATTAAAAATCATATTTTCAATTTTCTAAATCCAAAGTCTTTTATCTTATCATTTTTCAAACTATAACAATCTTCGTTAAATATTGGTTTTAAAAATTGATTGAGTTTGGGTAAGTTTTGCACATTTTCAAAAGATTTTTGTTCAGAGTTTGTAAAAACTTCATAACTTCCAAGTTGTTGATAATCTATAACATCAACGCCACAAGTTTTCTTTAGTTTTTCAAGGCCTTTAATTCTTTTTTGAATTAACTCAAAACTTCATCTTCACTCGTACTGTTGAAGTCGTTTAAGATTTCCGAAGGACTACCAAAACAGGCAAATCCAGCGTTTTTGGTGCTTGCCCCAGAAGGAATATAGCCTTTTTCGAAAATTACAATTTTGGCTTTGGGGTGTTTTTCTCTCAATCTCAATGCGCAATTTATTCCAACTATTCCACTTCCGATAATTGCAAAATTTATGTCCTTAAACCATTGCTCATTTTCCCAATAACTATGTTTCATTTGTATAATATCTATTATATCCTAAGGATGAATTAAAGTGCCAATTTAACATTTTTTTTAATTGATTGAACTTTTTGATTAAAGCATGTATAATAGAATTTGTAGGGTTTTTTAAAGATTAATTTTTTTGATAACCACAAAAATTGAAAGAATTTTATATATACAACTAAATATTACGATATTTGTAAGTTCAAAATTATGCATCTACAAAAGAAAATATCATTTTTAATCCTATTTCTAGGGGCTTTATTGTTTTTGACAAACGTCAATTACAGTCAAGATTCGCCTCAAATAGTTGTTTTTGGAAAAGTTGCAACTTCTGCTGGAAAAAAATTAGATGGCGCTACGATTACATTGAAAAAAAATGGAAGTACGGTAGCATCAGTTACTTCTGCTTCTAATGGAAGATATCCAGAAATGAAAGCTCCAATGGGACATATATATACACTTACAATTGTAAGAGATGGGTATGTTTCCAAAGAAATTTTAATTGACACAAAAACAGGTTATTATGAAGAAGATGCTAATCCTGTTACACAACTTGATATTCCGTTTGACCTAGACGAAAAAAAGCCGGATGTTGACTATTCAGCAGTAACCAATGGATTTCAAATTGGAAAAATGGCCATCGACCCCGCAATTGGAGGTTTAGCTATTGATTCTAAATTTAGCAGCAAGCAAAAATCACAATACGAAAAATTCTTTAAAGACTTGGAAGCAAAAGCAAACCAAGAAGAAGAAAATTTTAATAAGTTAGTTACCGAAGGTGATAATGCCATTGCTTCGGGTGATTTTGGAATGGCACTTACAAAATATGAAGAAGCTCTAAAAATTAAAGCAGGTGATGCTAATGTTACTTCAAAAGTTGCAGATACTAAAGTTAAAATTGAGACAAAGAAAAACTTTGATAATACTGTAACTGCTGGAGATCAAGCATTAAGTGCTAAGAATTTTGATCAAGCAATTGCGAAATATCAAGCAGCCAAAGCGCTTTTGCCAAATGATAAAACAATTGACGCTAAAATTAAAGATGCAGAAACTCAAAAAGCAGCAAATGCAACCGCTGAATTAGATAAAAAATATAACGATAAAATTGCAGAGGCTAAAAAAGCCTTAGATGATAAAGATTATGGCTATGCAAAATCTTTGTATCAAGAAGCTGGAACAATAAAGCCTTCTGAAAAAGAACCGCCTGCAAAGGTTATCGAAATTGATAAAATCATCAAAGATCAATTAGAAAATGAAAAGAAATTTGCAGAGTTGGTTAACGCTGGAAATAAATCTATGCTTTCTGAAGAATATGATAATTCCATTGCTAAGTTTGAAGAGGCATTAAAAATAAAAAATGATGCAAGTGTAGAAACTGAATTGGCAAAAGCTAAAGATTTAAAAGCCAAAAAAGAAGCGGCTGAAAATGCTTTAAAAGAAAAGAAAGCAAAATTCGATGCATTCATTGCTTCTGGTGATGGAAAAATAGGTAGCAAAGATTTTGATGCTGCCATCAATGAATTCAAAAGTGCATTGGCGTTAGGAGTTGACAATGATAAAGCCAATGCCAAAATCAAATCTGCGGAAGATGCTAAAAAAGCCGCTGAGGATGCTGCAAAAGCAGAGGCAGAAGCGCAAGCTGCTGCGGAGAAGAAAGCAAAATTCGATGCATTCATCACTGCTGGTGACGGAAAAGTAGGTAGCAAAGATTTTGATGCTGCTATTAATGAATTCAAAAGTGCATTGGCATTAGGAGTGGATAATGATAAAGCCAATGCAAAAATCAAATCTGCTGAAGATGCTAAAAAAGCCGCTGAGGATGCTGCAAAAGCAGATGCCGAAGCACAAGCTGCTGCGGAGAAAAAAGCAAAATTCGATGCGTTCATCACTGCTGGTGATGGAAAAGTAGGTAGCAAAGATTTTGATGCTGCCATTGCTGAATACAATAGCGCATTAGCCTTAGAAGTTGATAATCCTAAAGCTAACGAAAAGATTACTGCTGCCAAAGCGGCTAAGAAAGCACACGAAGATGCAATGGGTGCTGAGGCTGCTGCTCAAGCTGCTGCGGAGAAGAAAGCAAAATTTGATGCGTTCATCACTGCTGGTGACGGAAAATTGAGTAGCAAAGATTTTGATGCTGCCATTTCCGAATACAATAGCGCATTGGCCTTAGAAGTTGATAATCCTAAAGCTAACGAAAAGATTACAGCTGCCAAAGCGGCTAAGAAATCACACGAAGAACAGCAAAGTGCAAATAGCGCTCAAGCTCAATTGGATGCAGAGTTCAACAAATTAATTGCTGATGGAGACGCAGCAAGAGATACTAAAGATTGGGAAAAGGCAAAAGATTTTTATGTTCAAGCTAATGCTAAAAAACCTTCAGATCCGCTTCCTCAAAAAAAGATAGATGAACTTAAAAAATTGATGGATGAACAGACTTTGGTAGAACAGCAAGCTCAACTTCAAAAGTATTTAGAAAAAGGTAAGGAAATAACTGAAGCCGGAGAATATGATAAAGCGATTGGTCTATACAATAAAGCAAAAGGTATATTTAAAGGAGAGCCTATTTTAGATCAAAGAATTGAAGAGGTAACTCAATTGAAAGCAAAAGAAACGGAATATAACAGTTTCCTTGCTAGTGCTGATAATAAATTTGAAAAAGGAGAGTGGGAAAACGCTAAAGCAGATTATTTAAAAGCAAAGAGTATTTTTGATAGACCAAGACCAAATGAACAAATTGCTCTTATAGACAAAAAATTACAAGAAGCAAACAACAAAGACAAAGAAGCAGAAGAGTTAGCAAAAAAACAAGCTGCTTATGACGCACTTATGCAAAAAGGGAAATCTCAAAAAGAGAATAAATCTTACAAAGAAGCGATTGCAACCTATCAATCTGCTAAAGCAATTTTGCCCAATGAAAAAGAACCTCAAGCTAGAATTGATGAAATTAATAAAATTTTAGCAGACTTAGATAATAACAATGCATTGATGCAAAAATACAATGCAGCCATCGCCAAAGCGGACGCTAAAAGAGATGAGGCAAAATCAGCAGAAAGTGAAGATTTAGTTAATGAAGCCAAAGAATTATACAATGCTGCAAACAAAATAAAATCTGATGAAACCTACCCACAATCTCAAGTAGATGCTTTGAATGATTTTTTAAAATTACTTAGAGCAAAATCTGAAGATACAGCGTATCAAAAAATAATTGATAAAGCGGATGAATTGTTTAATGCTGATAATTTAGATAAAGCAGAAGGTTTGTATAAAAGAGCAATAGATTTAAAGCCTTCTGATCCTTATCCGCCTGAACAGTTAAAAAAGATACAAGCGGCTAGAGCTAATGCAGGTAAAGTAGATGAGTTTAATAATCTAGTAAAAGAAGGAAACAAGCTATTTGGAGAGGAAGATTATCTTAAAGCGCTTTCGACTTTCCAAAAGGCATCTGGGATGAAACCGGAAGCAAATTATCCAAAAAAGAAAATTGAAGAGATTAACGATATTCTTAATAAAAGAAAGCAAGAAGAATCCGCTAAGAATAAAAAGGAAGAGTTGGCTTTAGTTGATCCTAACTATCGTGGAGAAAGAGTGATGGGCGTATCCGAACTAGAGGCTGATCAATGGTTTAAAGATGCTAAGTTATCTTATCTTGAGGGAAATGATGCAATCATAGAACAAAGAAAAGTAGATAAACTTTCATTTGAAGATTTAGAAAAAGAAACACAACTATCAAGAACTGAAACAGGACATTCTGATTTAACAAAATTAGTGTCAGATAGATCCGAACTTGAAAAAACATGGGACAATCAAAGGTTGGATAACATTCCAGAGGTTGAAACCTATAAAGGGAAGCAGTTAGAGTTAAACAATAGTTTGGTAGAACGAACTACTTCAAGTACTTATAATGATTATGAGTCAAGAGTGGATATGATAGCAAAATTTGAACAATTTAGCGAAGATGGTGATTTTAGAAGAAGAGAAGAAACAGTTGCAGCAGTAGATACCTATAAATTCAAACAAGAAAACTTACTAGAAGATCGAGTACAAACTTTTACAGACAAAACAGATAAACTCAATGAGAATAATACTGAGATGCAACTTAGAATTGACAAAACTAATTTAGATGCTGACAAACCAAGACAAGAGAATGTTTCAGCAATGGAAATTTATCAAGAAAGTTATTTAAATAACAATAGCAATAAAGTTGAATCTTTTACAGAAAAGACACTAGCAAATCATGAAAACAAAGAAAATGTAAAAGAATTACAGAGTAAATTAATGAACGAGAAAGATAAAATGCGTGAGCAAAATATCGATGACTTAGATCAATACAAAGAAAATTTGTTAAATGAAGATGGTAAAAAAGCAGAATCCTTAAGTGGAGTAGGTTATGATAAGTCTTTAGAATATGATGAAATCAAAAATCAAAAAGCAACTATGTTTTCTGATGAAAATGTTGATCCATTGGCCAAACAATATCCGGAAGGAATAACAGAAGAGATGTATCAAAGAAAAAATAATATGGGAGAAGTAATTGAAGTTACTATCTTAAGAATTGTTGTTAATGGAAATAAAGCAGACGAATACAAAAAAGTTACTACTCGTTGGACAACCAATTATTTCAAAAACGGAGGAATTATAACTCAACATATTTGGGATACAGAAACTCATTAATTTTTTAATGCGTTCACTACCATTTTTTAAGCATCCAAATATCACAACCAAAATGACCAGAATTTCCCAAAGGTTTTTCTAATAAAGAATATCCATTTTTCTGATATATAGAAACCGCTTGATTAAATGCCGGAAGAGATTCGATGTATATTGAGTCATAGCCCAATTCTCTTGCGGACTGTTCGGATTTCATCATCAATTCTTTCCCAATTCCAATTCCTCTAATAGATTTGTCGAGATAAAACTTCACCAATTCTGTGCAACCTTTGGGTAGATTTTCTGTTGGAAAAATTCCGCAACAACCTAATGCTATTCCATTTTTTTCAGCTACCCAAAGAAAAGCTTTTGGAGCGTTTGATGAAAATAATTCAAAAAGACTTTTGGTTGTAGGGTCACTGTAAACAGTCCCTTCAGTTGGCGCATTATATTCTTGAAAAACATTTCTAATCATTTCATAAAGAGTTAAATTGTCTCTTTTTTCAACAGGTCTAATTTTAATTTCCATTATTTTGTATTTTGAAACTGTAAAAGTATATTTTTTATTGAAGATTATACGATTTTACGACTAAACGACATACGATTTGAAGATGTTAGACAATAGACTTTAGACGATAGATTCTAGATGCTAGATGCTAGACCCTAGACACTAGATGCTAGACTTTAGATGCTAGATTTAGATGCTAGATTTAGATACTAGACGTTAGATTAAAAGACATATGATAATTGAAAGTTGGTAAGTAACTTGTCACATCGACTTATCGATAAAGATTAAAGCGTCTTTGCTTATGGAGATGTCTAAGAAGTAAATTGTAAAATTAAAAAACAAGTTTTACGAATTAAAATTAAACCAACTCACAAAAAAAATGTAATTTTGTTGTCCAAATTTGAATTTAAAATTAGAATTAATGTCAAAAACAGCAGATATTTTAGGTGCAGATGGGCAATCATTGCTAACGCACAAGTGTAATACAATAAGCAAAGATTTACTTCATTTACCAGGGGCAGATTTTGTAGATAGATGCTTTGGATTAACCAATAGAAGCCCTCAAGTTTTGAGAAATCTACAAGCAATATATGGAACAGGAAGACTTGCCAATACTGGATATGTTTCTATTTTGCCAGTTGATCAAGGTATCGAACACAGTGCGGGTGCTTCATTTGCTCCTAATCCAATATATTTTGATTCAGAAAACATTGTGAAACTTGCTATCGAAGGAGGTTGTAATGCTGTGGCTTCTACTTATGGTGTTTTGGCTTCAGTGAGTAGAAAATATGCTCATAAAATTCCTTTTATTGTAAAAATCAATCACAACGAATTTTTATCTTATCCTGAAGATTACCAACAAATAATGTTTGGTAGCGTGGAAGATGCTTGGAATATGGGTGCTGCCGCTGTTGGAGCAACTATTTATTTTGGAAGTGAAGATAGCAACAGACAAATTATCGAAGTTGCTGCTGCTTTTGAAAGAGCTCATGAATTGGGAATGGCAACTATTTTATGGTGTTATACTAGAAACAGTGCTTTCAAAAAAGATGGAGTAGATTACCATGTTTCTGCCGATTTAACTGGTCAAGCGAATCATTTAGGAGTGACCATTCAAGCGGATATTATCAAACAAAAATTACCTGAAAACAATGGCGGATATAACGCAGTAAATTTTGGTAAAACACATAAGAAAGTATATTCAGAATTAACTACTGATCATCCGATTGATTTGACAAGATACCAAGTCGCCAATTGTTATATGGGTAGAAACGGTTTAATCAATTCTGGTGGCGCTTCTACTGGTGATGGGCAATCTGATTTGCAACAAGCAGTTGCTACTGCTGTCATCAACAAAAGAGCAGGTGGTCACGGATTGATTTCTGGAAGAAAAGCTTTCCAAAAAGACATGAAAGAGGGTGTTGCTTTATTAAACGCAATTCAAGATGTATATTTGGATGAAGCGATTACGATTGCTTAATTTCAAAATACAAAAATTATTAACCAAGAAATTTCTAGAAATATGAGTTGGTTTACAAGAAAAATGAAAGGGATTGTAACCCCTACCAAAGAAAAAAAAGAAACTCCTGATGGACTATGGTATAAAACACCAAGTGGAGATATTATCGATGTAAAAGTTCTAGAAGCTAATAATTATGTGACACCTGAAGAAGGTTATCACGAAAGAATCGGTTCTGCAGAATATTTTGAAATCATTTTTGATGAAAACAAATATAAAGAATTGGACAAAGATTTAAAATCTGCCGATCCTTTAGAATTTGAAGATACCAAAAAGTACACAGAAAGAATAGAATCTACTGTTAAAAAAACAGGATTGAATGATGCTGTTGCATGTGCTTATGGAAAATCTTCTGGACAACCTGTAGTGGTTGCATGTATGGATTTTGCATTTATTGGAGGTTCGATGGGTTCTGTAGTTGGAGAAAAAATTTCGAGAGCCATTCAATATGCAATACAAAAGAAATGTCCATTTATGATGATTTCAAAATCTGGTGGTGCAAGAATGATGGAGGCAGGTTTTTCGTTGATGCAAATGGCCAAAACTTCTGCTAGGCTAACACAATTAGCTGATGCTAAACTTCCTTATATTTCTTATGTTACTGATCCAACTACTGGAGGTATTACTGCTTCATTTGCCATGTTGGGGGACATTAATATCGCTGAACCAGGAGCATTAATAGCTTTTGCTGGACCAAGAGTGGTAAGAGATACGGTAGGAAAAGATTTGCCAGAAGGATTTCAAACCAGTGAGTTTTTATTGGAACACGGATTCTTGGATTTCATTGTCGATAGAAGAAATTTAAAAGAAAAATTAGAGCAAGTAATGAGATTGTTTGCCAATTAGTTTTCTTTTTTTTAACGCATTAAAAAAATGTCCTCTATTTCAATGTTGGGATTTTTTTTGTGGAAATTCATATTGTTTTTAAGATCTTTAAGTAGTTAAATTTTCTTTAGCACCTTTTGTTTTTTGAATAGCAGCCATTGATTTTCCATTCTGCTCTTTTGTCCTCTCATCACAAGCATTATTTCTGAAGGTTTTGATAAAGCAAAAGATAACAATAAAATAGAAAGTTTTTTTTGTTTGTGTATTTTTAGATTAAATTTTTTAATTAATTTAATTCAATTTTGGTCATATTAAAAATGGATTTTTATAATAAGCAAATTTGCTTATGCATTCTTTCCTTTGTCATTTTAAAATATAGTCTGTAATTTTGTGCTCAAATTATAATCAAAGATGAAAATTTGGCACAAGAAATCCTGAAGAGATTAAAACAAAAGGTTTTTGAAGCCTTGCAGAAAACATCAATTATATTGATGAAAACATTAAATTCGCATCTCATTTGGATAGCAATGTTTTTCACAAGATGAAACATTTCTCAAGAATGCTCCTTTTATGTGCATTGGTGCAAACCCCAATAATATTGGTTGTCATACTCAAGGGAAATCAGATCTTTTTTCTGGAACTCAAAACATAGAGCGAAGTTTTAGCGATATGCGCAGAAGATATCTTAAAATGGAAGCGAAAATACGATGGATATATGCCTCTGGAACAGAAGCCAATATTCAACGATATGGATTTATCAAAATTATTTTATGCAGAATTTTTAATGCAAGTTGGAAGAAATTACAATTTTGTGTAGTGAAGATACCATTATTCTATGGATAAAGCATTTACTCTCAATGATTGCAAGTTGAAGTCACTTTCGACACAGAGAAGTACTAAAATCTAAGGTTTAGAAACGATTTCAAAGCAAATCAAACAACAAAAATACTTTATTGTCATTTCTAATATGATGACAACCATGTATGGTTCTGTAGATGATATTACAAATTACACAGAGGCTTTTATAGAATCAAATACTCATTTCAAACTTCATGTAGATGTTTATGGTGGTTTTATTATCCTTTTTCGAACAAAAACTCAAAACTTACTTTTGAAAATGAACACATTTCTTCTTTCCTCTGGATGCACACAAAATGGCGCAACGCCTTATGGTACAGGTATCTTCTTAATCAGAAAAACTTAATTCATTTTGCCAACTAAGGAAGCGAGTTATGTAAAGGCGAAGATTTTACTTTGATAGGAAGTAGATCCGGAGCCAATGCAGTTGCTGTTTGGATGATTCTGATGAAAAATGGACCTTATGGCTGGCAAGAAAAGGTATTTATTCTTCAACAAAGATGCCTTTGGTTGTGCGAGCAACTGGATTTGTTAAATATAAAATATTTTAGAAATGAATTCTCCAATATTGTTACAATAAAATCAGAATATGTCCCACAAATCTTAGCAAAAAAGTATGGTCTAGTTCCAGACAATCACAAAAATGCTCAATGGTTTAAAATAGTTGTAATGGATCACGTAACTATAGAAAAATTACAATTATTAATCAACGACTTGAAACAATCGATTAATTAAAGTGATCTTTCATTCTTTGGAAAAAACCTTTTGCTTCTTTTGCATTAGGCTTGAAATTTTCACTTGATTGCAAACCTTCAAGAATACTACGTTCTTCTTTACTCAATTTTTGTGGAGTCCAAACTTGGATGTTTACCAATTGATCTCCTCTACCATATCCGTTGATGTCTGGAACACCTTTACCTTTCAGTCTCAACGTTTTTCCACTTTGAGTACCTGGTTCTATTTTAATTCTTGCCTTTCCTTCTACAAGTGGAACTTCGATGTTTGTCCCCAGCACAGCGTCCAAGAAACTAATGTGCAAGTCATAGTGAATATCCAAACCATGACGTTCTAATTGTTCATGTTCAATACCTTCAATTTGAATCAACAAATCTCCTGGAATTCCTCCTGGAATTTCATTTCCATTTCCTTGCATGTTCAATTGCATTCCTTCTTCAACTCCAGCAGGAATATTCAAAGTAATCACAGTTTCTTTTTTCTCCAAACCATTGGCATCCACACCAGGAGGTCTGTTTCCGATTATTTGACCTGAACCACCACAAGTTTGACAAGTACTCGCCATTTGCATTTGTCCTAGAACAGTATTCGTAACTCTTACAGTTTGCCCTGTTCCTCCACAAGTGCTACAAGTTTTGAAATCAACTCCTGCAGCAGCAACAGATTTGTTTACTTTTATTTTTTTCTCAACACCATTTACCATTTCGGCTAGTGTCAGTTTTATTTTTACTCTAAGATCTGAACCTCTTCTGCGTCTTTGACCGCCACCACCTCTTCTGCCTCTTCCTCCAAAAGCACCTCCGAAAATGTCACCAAAATGAGAAAAAATGTCGTCCATATCCATTCCGCCACCACCAAAGCCTTGTCCGCCCATTCCAGCATGTCCAAAACGATCGTATTGAGATTTCTTTTGTGGATCACCCAAAACATCATAAGCCTCAGCCGCTTCTTTGAATTTTGCTTCAGCAGTTGCATCACCTGGATTTTTATCAGGATGGTATTGAATTGCTAATTTTCTGTAAGCTTTTTTTATTTCACTTTCAGACGCATTTTTCGCCACTCCCAACACTTCATAATAATCTCTTTTGCTCATAATCTCTTTTTATTATTGACCTACAACCACTTTTGCAAATCTCAATACTTTATCATTCAATAAATACCCTTTCTCAATCACATCTACTACCTTTCCTTTCAAATCTTCACTTGGTGCAGGGATTTGTGTTAATGCTTCGTGAATATTTACATCAAATGTTTCTCCTTGAGAATTCATCTCTTTCAATCCTTTGGCAGTAAGTGTGTTTTTAATTTTACTATGAATAAGCGTAAATCCTTCTTTCACAACATTCATATCTTCCGATTTTTCATTGTTGGCGATGGCTCTTTCGAAATCATCCAAAATGGGTAAAATTTGTTTAATAATATCGCTTCCCGCAGACATTGTCAATTCTAATTTTTCTTTAGCTGTACGCTTTCTGAAATTGTCAAATTCACTAAACAACCTTATGTATTTATCATGTAATTCTTTGTATTCCAACTCTTTCTTTTCTAATTCCGAAAGTTCGCTATCCGAATTTGTAGTCTCATTTTCAATATCACTTTCATTATTTTCATTTTCAGACGTAGTTTGCTCTACCGTTTCTTGATCTTGGTTTTCAGCATTTTCATTTTTCAAAACCTCTTCGTCTTTGATGTCTTCGTTGTTCATTTTTCTCTTCTTTTTAAACATTTTGGTTGATAGTCAAAATCATTGCCAAACACTATTTATAGTCAATATGTCAGCAAAAGTATTTATTTATTAGAAATTGTCATTTTTTAATTGAAAAAATGACATATTTTAAACTAAAAGGAGTCGAACCCTTTATAAAATAAAAATTTTAGAGGGGAAAACACAAATTTAGTTACCTTTGCAACGCAATTTGGTCTCCGATTCATTTCGGAGTTAAAAGGGAACCTTGTGAAATTCAAGGACTATACCCGTAGCTGTAAGCTTTTATAGCGATTTGCAAGATGCCACTTTTCTTGAATCTATCAAAAGAATGGGAAGGCGCAAATCGTACAAAGTAAGTCAGAAGACCTGCCTCGTTGTAATTTAGATGAAAGACTAAAAGAAACAAGACTAAAAGACTTAATTGTCTTACGGTCTTTTGTCTTCTGGTCTTGAATCTTTGTAAACCAGCTTTCGGGATAAAAGCAGTGGTGATTTTTTAAGGTGCTGGGTAAGTACCTCAAATTTCTCATTGATTTTATTCTTTTTATTAACTTTTTGAGGCATCAAAAAACAGAATAATATGCTTCAAATTAAAAATTAAAAAGGATGAAGAAAATTTTAACTTTTCTTGCAGTAGGACTGAGTTCAGTTGCTACAGCACAACAAACAACTACTTTTGACGAAGTGGAGTTTGACAATTTATTGAGCGGAAATTCATTTTGGGATGGCTCAGATATGAGTGGTAGTGAAATACAATCGGGTGTATTTGTTACCGAAATCGACAATCAAAATTTAATTTTTGAAAACTATTACGACACCACCTTTGGCGCTGTCTATGGTTTTTGGTCTGACGGTTGGCTTGTGAGTAGTGAAATTACAATATCTGCTTCTAATGGAGAAATACACGCAGCAAACGCTGGAAGTGGATTTGGAGGTTCAGGAAATTATTTAGTCGGTCAAAATGGAAGTAAAATATTCACCAACAATCCGACAACATTCAGAAGTATTAGAGTTTCGAACAATAATTATGCTGCAAACTCAATGCAAAACGGAGATGCTTTCGCTAAGCAATTTGGTGGAGCCACAGGAGACGATCCAGATTGGTTTTTGCTTTCTATAGTTGCGCACAATACTTTAGAAGCATTCGATACAATCGAAGTTTATTTGGCTGATTATAGATTTACAGACAATAGTTTAGATTATATTTTGGACGATTGGTTAGAGGTAGATTTGACTTCTTTTGGTGAAGTTGTTAGTTTGGAATTTGTACTAACTTCTTCAGATGTTGGTCAGTGGGGAATGAATACGCCAGCTTTTTTTAGTCTGGACCAAGTGATAAGTGACGAACTTTTTGCATCTGTTTCAGAAAACGAAAACTTTAGTGTAAATGTATTTCCAAATCCTGCTGTTAATCAATTAAATATTCAAGGTGATTTTGAAAATGAAACTATTCTTAACATCTACAATTTACAAGGTCAAAAGATAATGACTGATATAATTGGACAAGGAAATCAAATTAAAAATATAGATGTTTCTGATTTGTCTTCTGGATATTACACTATTCAATTGGCTAACGAAAGAAACTCTATTACTCAAAAATTCATCAAAAAGTAATTATGAAAGTGTTTTGTTTTTTATTAGTGTGCGTCATTTCTATGGCGCATACTTTTGCTCAAGGTTCTTTCTCACCTAATGCAGATACTCCAGGAACTACTGCTATTCACAAAGATAGTAGTGTTTTTGTGAATTGGGCTACAGGTTGTGAAGTATCGAGAGGTCCTCAGGATATTGCTGTCGATGGCTCTCCTTTGGTATCAGTAGGAGAACCTCATTTTGCAATAGGAATGAGTGGTGCAAATGGCGTTGTGAGTTTGGGTGATGGAGGAAGTGCTGTCTTAACTTTTGAAAGACCAATTATTAATGGGAGCGGTTGGGATTTTGCAGTGTTTGAAAATGGATTTTCTAATGAATACCTTGAATTAGCTTTTGTAGAAGTGAGTTCTGATGGAATCAACTTTTTTCGTTTAGAATCCACAAGTGAAATACAAACAAATACTCAAGTTGGTGGATTTGGTTTAACGAATGCAACTGAAATCAACAACTTTGCTGGAAAATATAGAGCACAATACGGAACTCCATTTGATTTGGAGGAACTAGATAATATTGCAGGTTTGGATATCAACAATATTACACATGTCAAAATCATTGATGTGGTGGGAAGCATAGATCCCAATTTTGCTACTTATGATGCACAAGGAAATATAGTTAATGATCCTTATCCTACAGATTTTCCGCAAGGAGGTTTTGATTTAGATGCTGTGGGTGTGATTCACGAACAGCCATTGTCCATTGAGGAAAATGATTTTGCGTTTCAGATGTTTCCCAATCCTACAAAAAGTGATTTGAATATAAAAATACAAGGCAAACACTTTTTGGAAATATTAGATGTATCTGGAAAATTACTGTTGCATGATGAATTTGAGAATTTTGTTACGCTCAATATATCTTTTTTGGATAGTGGAATTTATTGGGTGAAATGCAATGAATCTATACAAAAATTGATTGTCTATTGATTCGAGTTTTATTGATATTGATTCTGATTTTCTTTGCAAAACAAGTACTTTCGCAACAAAATGATACGCTTAAAGAATTTGTAAAACAGGTTGACATTCAATCTTCCTCTCAAGCATTTAGTGTGATTACTATACAAAAAGTACCTACACAACCTCTAAAAGGAAAAGATTTAGGACAGTTGTTACAAGAGCAAACTCCTACATTTGTAAAAACATACGGAATGGGAGGAATTGCGACACTTTCTATTCGAGGAGGAGGCGCCAATCATACACAAGTTTTTTGGAATGGAATTTCTGTTAATTCTCCCACACTTGGACAAAGTGATTTATCGTTGATTCCCGTTGCTTTTTCAGACGAAATTCAAATAAATCCGGGAGTTACAGCATCTTTTGATGGGAATGGAGGAATTGGAGGAAGTTTGACATTAAAAAACAACAATAATCATTTTCACAAACATCAAAGTGTAAAAATTCAAAAAGAATGGGGAAGTTTTGGAATAGACAATACTGTTTTGGATTATTCAATTGGAACAAAAAAATTCTTTGCTAAAACTACACTTTTGAGACAAGTTGCGGACAATAATTTTGAATACCAAGATTATGGTAAGCAAGGAAAACCAATTGTAAAAAGGGAAAATGCCAAAACGAATTTGAGCGGAATTCAACAGCAATTTGGATTCTCAAAAGGTATTCATAAGGTGATGCTGAGAGCCAATTATATTCATGCAGATCGAGAAATTCCTGTTGCAATTGGCGTGAATCCCCAAGAACAAAGTCAATTGGACAATAGTTTTAAAAGTGCTTTGGAATGGAATATACAACAAGAAAATAAAATTAAAATTGATCATCAAATTCGAGCTGGATATATCTATGATAAATTGATTTTTGAAAACAAAACCTCAAAAATTAAAACTGCATTTGAAACCGAAACCATGAGTTTGCAATATCACACTTTATGGCATTTGAAAAAACACCTAGAGTTAAGAACTCAATTAATAACTTATCAATTTACAGCAAATTCAAATGGTTTTGATGGTATTAAAATGCAAAATAGAACTTCTGCTTATCTAGATATCAGAAAACAAGTAAAAGATTTTAATTTTTTGGCTTCATTGCGAGACGAAGTTATAGATTTTGAAACCCACAATTGGATTCCAACTTTGGGAATGGATTGGAATTTTTTCAAAAATCATAGTTTTTTTCTAAATGGTGGCATCAATAGACATCAGCCTACTTTAAATGATTTGTATTGGGTAAATGGAGGAAATGAAAACTTATTACCAGAAGTTGCTGTTCAATTTGAAGGAGGTTTTAAAAACGATTATCAATTAGTTTTTAAAGATATGATTTATTCTGTTTCGTATTTTCAAAGTAGAGTAAACAACTGGATTCAATGGCTACCTTCTGAAGATGGGCTTTGGCGTTCACAAAATGTGAAGAATGTAAGTAAAAATGGGCTGAATGTGTTGTTGAAATTCATGTTGTTTAAAAATCAAAAGCATCATTTAATCGCTGTTACAAATTACCAATATATTGAAGTAAAATCTTTGGAAAGTCACCTACAGAATGATGCCACTGTTGGAAAAGATTTGATTTATTCCCCTCGTCATGTTGCGAATTTTGATGTTATGTATTACAGAGCCAATTGGTCATTAAGATACACACAACATTACACCAGTAAACTTTTTCTTGATGCTGGAAACACTACTTATTTGCCCTTCAGTTTTCCTGCACATTTGGAAATCAAATACATTTTTAAAGAAGTGCCTTACAAAAGAAATAGTATAGATAAAGTTGCTAATGGCGTTGAAATGAAATTAGGAATTCAGAATATTTTCAACGAAACCTATCAAACTGTCGCCAATCAACCTTTACCAGGAAGATATGTTTCTTTTGGGTTTGTGTTTAAAATTTAATGCTATTCTCTTTAGGTGGAAAAGTAGCTATTTTAAGTTTATTGCCAATTTCAATTAACTCATACATGCCGCCAATAGATGATTTTTGTAACCAACCACCTTTTGCATATATGTCTTTAGACATTCCAGAGGATTTATAAACACTTTTAACGATTTGTTTTTTTGCCAAGACTCTAGAATAATATATAGAAATACTTATGTCTGCATGTTCATCTCTTCCTCTTGCATAGTTGTAAATATCTTGAGTGTATAATTTAACCTCTTCAAACTTAACCATTTTTCTTTTCATTTCATTTATAGCAATAACCCAATTATCTCTAACTATTTCATCTTTGCAAAATTGTAAAAAGTTATCTTCTGCGTTAGGTTTATCCAGAAAAATATCTTCGATGGCTTTTTGCACATCTTTTTCGAATTCATCGATTGAAGCAGTTGTGAAATAGTCTCTTTCTACTTTTGAAGGCTCTTTTTGATAAATCTTTTCAAAACCATATCTATGAAGTGTAGCATAAAAGTTAGTGTCTTCAACCAAATCACCTTTATTTAAGAATTTTGATTCATAAATAACATACTCATGAAATTTCCAATCTGTAGCTTTTTGATTGTCTATCTTTTTATCTCTTTCAAAAGTTACAGCAATCTGAAATTCAGCATTTTTGTAATGTTCTTTAACTCCATCATAACCTAACATATTGTCGGAATCTTCTTCAGTTACAATATGATCACCTTTTATAATGTAATATCTAGTCATCCATTCTCTGTATGAGTCAGATTTTGTAACATCTTGAGTTGGGGCATCCACTATGGATTCAATTCTAATGAATCTATCCATTTTACTTGGATATCCATAACCTTCTTCTGGAATAAAATGGTGTTCAATTTTGCTTAAAGCATTTATAAGCGTATCTCTTAATTCATTTTGTTTGGGCTTACCTGAAGTACTTATTGGGGCTTTAAACATCCACCAATAATAAGTCCATTCATTTGTAATAATATCATTTTTAACTCTGGAGTATTCAACAAGAAGTGGAATAACGTAAGAGACTCCTTCTGTACTTTTGGGAGTTATAACAGTAAAGTAAACGGCAGCTCTATCGTCTGGCCATCTGTAATCAGCGTGTTGAGATTTATATGTACCCCAATATGCTTCAGATTGAGTGCCGTCATAACTTTGTAATCCTTTGATAAATTTACATGCTTTAGGGTCTGCTATGTGATAATCATTTTTTAGAGATTTATATACAAATTCATTCTTCTTGATATCATCAAAAACTTTATCTACAGAAGGTAATGGAGGATTGCTTTGAGAGAAAGATGAAGAATAAAATAAAAGTAGTATTAAGGATAACTTTAGCGAGATAATTAATTTCATGATTTTATGATTAATAATTAATAGTATTCAAAATTAAATAAAAAAGTTTAAAAACAAAACGAATTTCTTTTTGAGTCATTCTTCCAAAAAAGCCTTGATATACTGATAGGGCTCATATACACTTGATGATAAGTCAGAATTATATTCAGGGCCTTGAACTAATGCTCTTTCTTCAGAAAAAATGAGTTTCCTGATGTCTAAACCTTCTTGGTATATTGCTTTGGTTAGAATTTTTTTAAAATCACTGATTCTATTGTAAGCTAACACCTCACAACTTCTATATTCATAAGTTGGAACATTGCTAGAAGAGGATTCTAAAATGAAAACGGCAAAGCCTTTTGTTTCATATTGCTCAATAATTTTGTTTACCAAATCTTTAAATGGTTGTGAATTTGGATCTGTAAAAGTTTTTCCACTGTTGAAAAACTGGAGGAAAACCGTAGCGAATTTATTTTCATCACGAACATAATTGACATCAACTGCTACTATTTTGATATACTGAAAATTATAATAATAATCCACTAAATAATGTCTGGTTGAAAATTCAGGTCCTGAAACAATTGGTATTACTGAAATCTTAATTTTAGAAGTGTCTAATTGATGTTTTGAGGCTTGTCTTAAAAATGTTTTTTTTGTACGTTCACCTCTCAGTTTTGCCATTTGATAGGGTGTATAACCACTATTGTTTGGTGCTTTTGAAGCACTGCTATAAAAGACTAAATGTACTTTTTCATCTATGTTTTCTAACAAAGAAGTCATTTCTTCGATGTATTCATTGAATGTAGTTTCGGTAGTGTCAATGTCATTGATTCCTCCTTTAAAAAACTGAAAATAAATAGGGAATTTTAATTTTTTGTATTGACGCACTTCCGAAGTATTTGAAGTTTCGTGATTTACAAATTCTTTTTCTTCTCTTTTGTTTTCCAAAATAGAAAGTTGAATATAGTTACGCTCCGAAGACCATTCAGCCATTGGATTCGCAAAAATTACTTTCTCTTCGTTGATGCCTTCTTTTTTTAAGTTTTTCAAAATTGACTTCCTTATGCTTTTCAATGTCTTTTCGAAAGCGTAATTGTCTGATTCGGCATAAAGTGTAATTAGTACTTTAACATATTGATTGAACAAAACTTCACTTTTAGCCTTGGCAATAAATGATTTAAAATCTTGATTATTTTCATCAAACTTCTCAATATCGCTTTTTTGCTGGTAGAAGTACTTTATTTTTTGTTCTTTTTGTGTTTGCTCTTTTTGATATTTTTCAAATTCACTTTCATTCAAAACATTGGCAACAAGATTGATATGAAAAGACGTTTTCTTCATTTCTAAATCTTCGAAATGAATAGAAAGTGATTTTTTTACCATTCCCGAATCTTTAGAAGGATCCATAATTGCAGATATCCAAACGCTTTCATTTGGTAAAATTGTATCTTTTGAAACGTCAATAATAGCACAACCACAAGAGGAAATAACATTTTTGTAAGTAAATGTTTTCTGACTTTCGTTGGTGACTAAAAAATCTGTCGTCACTATGCCTTCCCAAGATTTTAGCACCCCGAAATCATAAATGATTTTGTCAATCTTCAAGGATTGAGAAAAACCAATAAATGATAAAAAATGTACTATGACGATTAAGGGTATTTTCATTTACAAATTGATTGTTATGGTGCTACAAGATGCATCATTTCAGCGCAAGCAATTGCGCCATAAGTTCCAACTGCATATCCCAATATTGCTAGTAATGCTCCTACAGACGCTAAGGAAGGGTCGAATGCTGATGCAACCACTGGTGCAGAAGCGGCTCCTCCTACATTGGCTTTAGAACCTACTGCAATAAAAAAGAAAGGCGCTTTAATAATCTTGGCAACTATCACCATCAAAGTGACGTGAATGAGCATCCAAATAATTCCTACAATGATTAGACCTGGTTCTTTAAACGCTTCTGTTAAATCCATTTTCATTCCAATGGTAAGCACCAAAATATAAATAAACACAGAACCGATTTTCGAAGCACCTGCTCCTTCGTAAGTTCTCAGTTTTGTAAATGATAATCCTAAACCAATTGTTGTTGCCAATACCACAAGCCATAAAAACCCTGATGCAAATGGGTTTTCTTTGCCTAAGTTTTTGGTAAGAAACTCAGAAATATAACCTCCAAAAAAATGCGAAATTCCCACCGCTCCAAAAGCAATGGCTAGAATCACCATCAAATCTGTAGAGCTTGCAATTTTATTGGTATTAGACTGATAGTCGCGCATTCTATTTTTCAACTCTTCCACACCACTTGTATCTGCTTTGAGCCATTTGTCTATTTTGGTGTGATTCCCAGCGCAAAACAACAAAACCGCCATCCATAGACCTGCAACAATAATATCCACAGTTAACATTCTGCCATACAAACTATTACTATAGTTGTAGGTTTCTAACATAGCAGTTTGGTTGGCACTTCCACCAATCCAACTTCCTGCCAATGTGCTCAAACCTCTCCAAGTGGCTTCATCTCCAACTCCGCCTACCGTTTCAGGAGAAAACAAAGACATAATGATAATGGCAATTGGGCCTCCTATGATAATGCCAGCGGTTCCTGTAAAAAACATTGCAAGTGCTCTCCAACCTAATTTTTTAAGTCCTTGAAAATCGATTCCCAATGTCATCAAAACCAATGCACCAGGGAGTAAATAACTTGTAGCCATTTCATCTATTGATGAATAATCTTCAGAGATTACATTGAAATGTCTGAAAATTGCTGGAATTAAATAGCATAACAAAAGTGCAGGAACAAAAGTGTAGAACTTCTTAAGTTTGGGCAAAGAAGAAGTATAAAAAATAACGCCCAAAATAATTGCAAAAAGTCCAAACAAGACAGTGTCGTCTTTGATTAAAGGCTCAGCAATGTTTAGTAAAATAGTATCTATCATAATTAAATATTTTTTTTAAAAACGAATTCCCAATACCAATACGTCATCAATTTGCTCTACTGAACTTTTCCATTCGTTGAATTCTTTTTCTAAAGTAGTTATTTTTTCTTTATCATCAAGGTGAACTGTGGAAGCAAGTAATTTTTTGAAGTTTTTGTTCATATATTTTTTGTTGCTTTTACCTCCAAATTGATTACTATATCCATCTGTGCATAAGAAGAAGTGATCACCCTTATTAATTTCAATTTCAATGTTTTCAAAACTCAAACCTTTGTAGGAAGCGCCTCCACCAATCGGTCTTTTTGAACCTTTTATTTCGGTAATTTCTTCATTATTTATTTTTAGTAAATTGAACAATGCTCCCGAAAAGATGAGTTTTTGCTGCGCTACATCAATTTTACAAATTCCAATGTTCATTCCGTCTTGAGAGGCTGTAGCGTAGGTTTTTTCAGACAATGAAGCGACAACAGAAGTGTCTATTTCATCCATAATTTCAGAAGGTGCACCACAGTAATTTTTGTTGATAATACGATCCAATTCTGTCATTCCTTTAATGCTCATCAATGCACCAGGAACTCCGTGACCTGTACAATCGGCTACTGCAATATAAACGATGTCTTTCTCACACTTCTTAAACCAATAAAAATCACCACTTACGATTTCTTTGGGTTGATAGTAAATAAAGGAATTTGGTATTAACTCATTGAGTAGTGAACTTTCTTGCAATAAAGATTCTTGAATATTTCTCGCATAATCGATGCTTTCGTTAAGGTTTTTATTGCGCTCTTCAATCAATTCTTTTTGTTCGAATAATTCAACTTTGATTTTTTCATCTTCTTTCAAAATGCGCCTCACATAAGGAATGAGTATCAATGTCAAAAGTATCATTACTCCCAACGAAATTAGAGATTGTTGCGTATAGCGTTCTCTTGCTAAGGTTCTAAATTGTCCAAACTCTATATCTGCTTGAATGAGTCCTGCCAAATTTCCTCCACTATCGAAAAATGGATGAAAAGCAGAAAGCCATTCACCACTTTCTGTTTGATACCTTGTCAAAACACCACCTTCGTGCATTTTTGCTAACAAACTATCTGGATACATTTCGTATTTATGTCTAAAGGTTGGAGTAGAATCCGAATTGATAATGTAAAGGAAAACTTTTTCCTCATCATCATAAAACATAGTATAAATGTGGGAAGTAAGATTGTTTATTTGATGTGCTTTTGACAATGGCAAAAACATAGACTTATAAAGACTGTCATCTTCTATAGATTGAATGCCGTCCATCCAAAGATATTTATCTATAATTTCAAGATGAGCGTCTCCATTGGTTTGTAATGCTAATGATGAAACAATTCCTTTAAGTCTTTTCAATTCACTTTCTTCGTAGGATTTTAATTGAGCGAAATATCCATAAATAATAAAAAAACCTGTAATTGCGATGATGCTCACATAGAACAAAACCATAATTCTTGTTTTGGTATTTCCTAATATGTCTTTGAGAAGTAAACTTACTTTCATCGCTTAATTTCTAATTTACGTCACCATATCTTTTTGTGCCTAAATACAATGGATAGTGCACCAATCTTGATTCTTCTGGACCATTGAATAAAGGAATTTTTACTTTTGGTTTGAGCCCCACATTTTTCAATGCATCTAGATTTCCAGAAAAAATCCAAGCGTCATAATTTTCAAAACTATGTTTCAAAACGGTTCCTAATTTTGCGTAAAAATCATTTACATTATACACATTGATTCTTTTATCGTAAGGTGGATTGAAAACCAAAATTCCTTTTTCGAAAGTTTTTTGAGAATTGAAAAAATCTTCTTTCTCAAAAGTGATGCTATTTCCAAGCAATGGAAAGTTCTTGAGATTGCCTCTTGCAGCAGCCAAAACCTCCATATCAATGTCATAACCTTTGATGATGACTCTACTTTCTACCACAGCATCTTTGGCTTCGTCATAAAGTTTGTTGAAAATAGATTCGTCAAAATCGTTCCACTTTTCAAAGCCGTATTCTCTTTCGGTAAGACAAGGAGCAATATTTCTGGCAATCATTGCCGCTTCGATTGGAATTGTTCCAGAACCGCACATCGGATCTATAAATGGTGTTTTTTTGTTCCAGCCTGTAAGTGTAATGATTCCAGCAGCTAATATTTCATTCAAAGGAGCCTCACCAGTTCTACTTCTATAACCTCTTTTGAAAAGTGGTGCGCCACTTGAGTTGAGTAGTAATTCGCATTTGTGCTCACTTATTTTAAGTACAATTCTTAAATCTGGTGTGTATTTTTCTATGTCTGGTCTTGAACCAAATGCCTCTCTAAACTGATCCACAATAGCATCTTTCGTTTTGAGCATTGCAAATTGAGAATGGGTGAAAATGGAAGAATAAATAATGGGAGCAATAGAAAATGTCCCTTGCGGATTCAGATATTTGGACCAGTTTACTTTTCTTACTTCTGTGTAAAGTTCCTCAGGTGTTTTGGCTGTAAAACTCTTTATGGGTGTGAGTACGTCAAGTGTAAGTCTAGAAAACATATTCACCTTGTACATCATTTCCTTATCGCCTTCAAAAGCTACTGCTCGTTTTTGAATTAAAGTATCTTTAGCACCTAGTTCTTGGAGTTCGGTTTCTAAGATGTTTTCTAATCCGGCAAATGTTCTAGCGATTAATTTCATTTATGGTTTTTAAAATTTTTGTTGTTTTATTTTTCTTTAATTATTTTAACCTTTTTTATCCTCTTCCTCATCATCCTCTACGATTTCAAAATCGACATATTCATCATCCAAATCTACTTCCTCTGGTTCTTGTTGAGCAGTATTGTTATTTTGAAAAGGATTTCCTTGATTTCCACCAAAGCCTCCCATATTTCCAAATCCACCCATATTTTGAAAAGGGTTTTTAGGTTCTTTTTTTACATAAGGTTTTCCTGTAGCCAATCCTATGACGTGTTGAACTAATTCTCCTGTTGCAGAAAGTCCTTTGATAATCATCCCTAACATAAAAAAGAATCCAATAATTCCCAATATCCATTTGATAAGGAAAGTATTATAAAAGTCATTGATGTTGACCAAAAACCAATTGTTGATATTGTTGCCTACCAAAACAGGAAATTGAAGTGCCATTAAATAAAATATAATGGTCAATCCAATAATATGAGGTACATATTTAGATTGTTGTTTGATGTCTATTTTTTTAGCTTGCCCACCTCGCATCATAGAAATGGCAACTTTCAACCCGGAAAACTGTTTAGAACGTTCGTATTTTCCATAAAGGTATAGATATAAAATTACAGCACCCAACAAATACAACATCACTGCATTGTTAGCAAGTTCAGGTTTGGTTTGAAGAAATTCTGCTGCTTTCATCATCGTCAATGAAGCGATAAAATAATACTGCACAATCTTCAGGAAATACCCTTGCCAAGGTTGTTCTTGCTTTCCTGCTTTGAGCAAAAACTTAAGCCCTTGCTCTATAAAGAACCAAATTAGAGAAAATACAACATATACAATCCCTAGATAAAAAATGTATCTAAAATAATCCATAGTGCAAAAATAAGTGATATAATCTGATTAGCGCAAGAAAACTGTAAAACAAAGAAAGGAATGTCAAAAGAGGACTTCAAATCAAAGAACACAGATGATGCTGATTTTTATGTTTTTCGCTGATTGTTTTTGGTTTGGGACAATATTTCGATTTTTAAAAAAAAATAAATGTATATCCGCTTTTATACCATTAAACAAATTTAACCAACATTAAGGTTTTAGAATAAGACTCAAAATAGTTTAAAACAAAAAGTCAAGGTCAGGTCGAGTGGGTTTCGTATATTTTACATTGATTTTGAAAAAATCGATTGTAAAATAGAAAGTTGTATCGAGACCAACATGGAAAGAGCCAAACTCCCCTCGCTTCTCGATACAATTCGCCATTTGGCGAACTACTCGAACTGACCAAGCGCGTTTAGTTTCGTTTATTGTTTCACTTCTAGTACCCATTCTATCCTTTTTAATTATAAAGGAAGGGAATTTGTAAAACTTATTTGAAGAACTTCCGTAAACTGAACCTATGCAAAATTTGAAATTATTTTTTCTGGCGGTAATAATGTTGTGTTTTCATTCGGTGAAATCGCAAATTGTTTTTGTGGATGCGCCCTATGATATGGGGGTGATTACAGCAGCGGGAAGTGATTATTTGGATATTCCTGTGAAAAATATAGGGAAAGAAAAAGCCTATATTTTTCGTTCGGATGTTGACAAAAGATTTCAAATACATTACAGTAACAAAACCATTTATCCAGATAGTACAGTTTATATCAGAGTTTTGTTTAATCCGGACAAAAAAGGTGCTTTTCACGAAAAATTTGATGTTCATTTTAGCAATTACGATAAGCCACAAACGGTTCACTTTTCAGGTTTTGTAGATGAGCTTCCCATGGCTCAAAACATTTCGTGTCCTAGTTTTAGTCAGCAAAATGCGAATACCACTCCTGAGTTTGACTTTACCATCAAAGTGATTGATGCCGATACACGAGAATTGTTGCCCCATTCAAAAATAAAAGTCATCCAAAATGGACTTTTGAACGAAACACTCGACACTCAAAAAAAGGGGTATGTGTCTAAAAAAGTTCCACTGGGATATTACTATTTTATTGCAGAAAATGAAAATTATCTTCCTAATGAAATAGGAACTTATGTCAATAGAAAAAATAACATTGTCATAATTCCTTTGAAAAAAAGAGAGAATCATAAAAGAAGAGGAAGAACTTATTGTAGCAACTGTTCCCGAAGAAATCTTGGAGGAAGAAGAAGAGGAAATTGTTTACATTATACCCAATGAAGAAAAGGAAACTACAACTAAAATACTAGAAGAAATAAAAGAAGAAGAAACTCCATTAGAAGAAATTAAAGATGAGACCAAAATTAATAATGCCAATGATACTGATTTTTCTTTGGCAGAATATAAACCTAATAATATTGTGTTTTTAGTTGATATTTCGTCTTCGATGAATCAAGGAGGTAAATTAGATTTACTGAAAGCATCTATGATAGAATTGACCAAAATTTTGCGCCCGGAGGATAAAATTACATTGGTTTCTTATGCTAGCAATGCAAACATCATATTGGAAACAACCTCTGGTGCAGACAAAGATTCGGTGATTAGTATCATTCAAAATTTAAAAGCACAAGGAATGACTGATGGTGCAAAAGGACTCGAAAAAGCGTATGCTCAGGCAGAAAATAATTTTTTAGTCGATGGCAACAATCAAGTTTTTATGGCAACAGACGGTATTTTGAATTTTGGCGATAATAATTCATATAAAATGGCAAAGAAATTTAGTAAAAAAGGGGTCAATATGAGTATCATTGGTATCAAAAACAAAACCTCACACATTCCTTTGATGATAGAATTGGCAAATAAAGGAAATGGAGATTTTATTGACATTCAGACCTATGATCAGGCACAAAAAAACTTGGTAGAAACAGTGGAAAAACAATCTAAAAGATTGCCATGATTTATATTTTTTACATTTTGATTTTTACATTGTTCAAAAAATGTTTGGATGATTCTTTAGTTTCGTAACTAATGTTACCAAAGTACATCATTTTGGGAATTACCTTTGCGCCAATTTACAAATACAAATACATTAATTATGGAATGGATTTATCAACCTTGGCCTTGGTATGTAGCAGGTCCAATAATTGCGCTTGTAATGGTTTTACTCTTATTTTTTGGAACTTCATTTGGTGTTTCATCGAATCTTCGAACTATGTGTACCATTGCGGGAGCAGGAAAAATTAATGATTTTTTCAAATTTGATTGGAAAACACAAGCATGGAATTTAGTGTTTATTTTGGGTGCTGTAATTGGTGGTTTTTTGAGTCATTATTTCCTTACGCTCGAAACTACAATAGATCTTAATCCTAAAACAATTGAGAACTTGAGCGAATTGGGCATCCAAAATGCAGGAAGTTCTTATTTGCCAGAAAAAATATTTGGCATAGAAGCACTCTACTCAATTCAAGGTTGGTTGATACTTATAATAGGAGGTGTATTAGTAGGTTTTGGAACTAGATATGCTGGAGGTTGTACCTCTGGACATGCTATTAGCGGGTTGAGTGATTTACAATTGCCTTCACTGATTGCTGTGGTTGGGTTTTTTATTGGTGGCTTAGCAATGACGCATCTTATTTTGCCTTATATTCTCTAAATTAATATTGCATTGAAAATTATTTTTCACATATATATTTTATTTTCATTCGCCTTTTTGTGGAGTCAGAATGCTTATGGAAGTATGTCTGAAAATCAAAATGATACTACAGAATGTAAAAAATTAGTTCATGTTTTTCAAAAAGGGCATTTTTCAGGACAAGTGAGAAATTTTACAATGGCTACATTGAATCAAGGTTTGCTTCACGATTACTATGCCAATGCTGCTGGCGCAACAGTTCACTACCAAACACATGCTATCAAAGGGTTTAGCGTGGGTATAAGCGGGCTGTTTGTATATCGATTATTTTCAAACGACCTCACAGATGCTGATCAAAAAGTAGGAGGAATGTCAAAGTTTGAAAGACAATTGTTTGACATTGAAAACAAATCAAATTACGACAACATGGATAGGTTAGAGGCGTTATATGTCAATTATGATTATAAAAATTTGAATCTTGTTATCGGAAAAATGCAAATGAAAACTCCTATGGTTCATCCTCATGATGGGAGAATGAAACCTAAAGTTTTTTCAGGCATTCAGGCACATTATTCACCCAAAAAATTAAAAACATCATTTGCTTGGTTTGTCAAATCATCGCCAAGATCTGTTACGCATTGGTATAGTATTCAAGATGCTGTAGGAATTTATGACAATGGATTTTTGCCAGATGGTTCTAATGCCAATTATCGAAACAAAATTCAATCAAGTGGTCTTGGAATTTTTGGGTTTGAATATCAATTGATGAAACAAATAAATATTTCATATTGGAATTATAATTTGGACAATGTCAATAATACGTCTATTGGACGAATAGATTTTGATAAAGATAGCATTTACTATGCAGGATTGATGTATATGCATCAAATGTCAATAGGAAATGGAGGTTCATCAGAAATTCAAAACAGATTTTATCAACTTGACGAGCAAACAAATGTGATAAGTGGAAGATTCGGTTACCGATTCAAATTATTTAATATTGAAACCAGTTGTACTAAAGTTTTTGATGGAGGAAGGTATCTTTTTCCTAGAGAATTTGGAGTAGATCCTTTTTTTACTTTTATACCGAGAAGTCAAATAGAAGGATTTGGAGATGCACTCAGCACAAGAATTTCTTTAAGTAAGAGTATAGGCAAATTAGTCACTCAATTGGATTGGCAAAGAATGAATGTTAAAAATGATTTGACATTGAATAAATACGATTTACCTTCCTATCAACAATTTAACTTAGATTTGACGTATCATTTTGCAAAAAAACTAGATGGTTTGGAAATGAAGTTTTTGTACATTTATAGGTTGGCATTGGACAATAAAATAAGTGATGAACAGGCATTTAACAATCTTAATTTTCATCAATTTAACGTGATAACAAATATAAATTTTTAAAATAAATAAGTAATCAATGAAGTTTGTAAAGTTTTAATAGTTGGGATTCTTTTTGGAATCATCATGAGCAAGGCAGAAATTATTTCATGGTATAGAATTTATGAAATGTTTAGATTCGAATCGTTTCACATGTATGGTGTAATTGGTTCTGCTGTAATGTTGGGTTTTTGTCTGTTCAATTGATAAAAAAATATAAAGTTAAGAACATTCACGGTCAAGAAATAAAATTTACACCCAAAACAGTTAGCGTTTATAGATATTTAATTGGCGGAACTATTTTTGGTTTGGGATGGGCAATGACAGGTGCTTGTCCAGGCCCTATGTTTGTTTTGTTGGGGAAAGGTGTATGGACAATTGGAATTGTAATAATTAGTGCTACATTTGGTACTTTTTTATATGGTCTTGTCAAACATAAGTTGCCACATTGATTTTTAATTTTCAATAACGAGTTATTGATAGAAATTAAAACGAAGAAGATTGATGTTTACTGGCAAAAATGGCAAAAAACTAGATTTTTTACTCAAAAATAAATTTTAAAGAAAAAATAAAAAAGATTAAATGATTCACTATCAAAAATTTAAATACGTAGTAATACTGTTCTTATGTCGAACTCATGTTCAATACTTATTATGTAACAAAAGTTGCTGTGAGCCAAATTGAGAGTTGCGTCCTTTGCGGAATAACTTAAAAAAAAGATAAATGGAATTAATTGAAATCGCTGGTTATTTTGGAGCACTTTTAATAGGTGTTGTTTTGGGGCTTATTGGAGGTGGAGGTTCTATATTGACAGTTCCAATTTTCGTTTATATTTTGAGCATTGATCCCATTCAAGCCACAGCATATTCTTTATTTGTGGTGGGTTCAGCAGCTTTAGTGGGAGCGATAGTTAATGCAAAAAAAGGAATGGTAGATTTCAAGACGGGAATAATTTTCGCTATTCCAGCTTTTATTGCAGTGTATCTTACAAGAAAATTTATCGTACCTGCTATTCCAGATGAATTGTTTAGCGTTGGAAATTTCATGGTTACCAAAAATATTGGAATCATGATATTTTTTGGATTGATTATGCTTTTGGCCTCATATTCTATGATAAAAGGTAGAAAAGATGAAGCCAACGAAAATGAAACAATTACCTATAATTATCCTTTGATTCTTATTGAAGGTTCTGTTGTTGGCTTACTTACAGGACTTGTTGGTGCAGGCGGTGGGTTTTTAATTATTCCTGCTTTGGTTTTGTTCGCCAAATTACCAATGAAAAAAGCAGTTGCTACTTCTCTTATGATTATCGCAGCAAAGTCTTTGATTGGATTTATTGGAGATGTTCAAAATTTAGAAATCGAATGGACTTTTTTACTTGTGTTTACTTCTATTTCCGTTGTAGGAATTTTTCTAGGAATGTATCTCAATAAATTTATAGATGGGAAACAACTCAAAAAAGGATTTGGTTGGTTTGTTTTAGTGATGGGAATTTATATCGTACTCTCTGAAGTCATGTAGCTTATGTAACAGATAGATATCTTTCGCATTCCTATCTTTGTCGTAAGAAGTTAATAAATATTAAAATAAAATATTACAGTTATGAAAATCGAACAAATTTACACAAGTTGTCTTGCAGAAGCAGCTTATTACATTGAATCTAATGGAGAAGTAGCAATTATAGATCCTCTTAGAGAATCTGAGCCTTACATTGAAATGGCAAATAAAGATAATGCTAAAATTAAGTATATTTTTGAAACACATTTTCACGCAGATTTTGTTTCGGGGCATATAGATTTAGCCAAAAAAACAGGGGCACAAATTGTTTATGGACCAACTACAATGCCCACAGGTTTTGATAAAATTGTAGCACAAGATGGACAGGTTTTTAAGTTGGGAAATATTACCATAGAAGTATTACACACACCAGGACATACAATGGAAAGTTCATGTTATCTTCTAAGAGATGAAAATGGTATAGAAAAAGCCATTTTTACAGGTGATACTTTGTTTATTGGAGATGTGGGAAGACCTGATTTGGCTCAAAAGGTTATTGCGGAACTTACACAAGAAAAATTAGCTAACCATCTTTATGATTCTTTGAGAAACAAAATTATGCCACTTTCAGATGATATTATTGTCTATCCAAATCATGGAAGAGGAAGTGCTTGTGGTAAAAATATGAGTAGCGAAACTTTTGATACTTTAGGTAATCAAAAGAAAACGAATTACGCATTAAGAGCCGATATGACTAGAGAAGAGTTTGTGGCTGAATTACTTGATGGATTGACCCCTCCTCCGGGATATTTTCCTCAAAACGTAATGATCAATATCAATGGATATGAAAGTTTGGACAGTATCATGGAGAAAGGTACAAAAGGTTTGACACCAGATGAGTTTGAAGTAGTTTTTAAAGAGGAAAATGCTGTTGTTATCGATACGCGTTCTGAAAGTGAATTTGTAAAAGGTTTCGTTTCTGGTTCAATTTTTATTGGAATTGATGGTAGTTTTGCTACTTGGTTGGGAACCATTGTAGAAGATGTAAAACAAAACATCATTATTGTTGCAGATGAAGATAGAATTGAAGAAGTGGTGACAAGAATGGCTAGAGTTGGATACGACAATGTGAGAGGATATTTGAAAGGAGGTATCGAAGCATGGAAAATTTCTGGAAAAAATATAGATACCATAGAAAATATCGATGCAAATGAACTGTCAAAAATTAAAGACGCTAAAATAGTTGACGTAAGAAAAGCAAGTGAATATCAAAGCGAACATATCGAAAATGTAATTAACGCTCCTCTTGATTATATCAACGAAAGTATCAAATTAATTGGCAATGCAGAAAAGAATTACATTCACTGTGCTGGTGGCTACCGCTCTGTGATATTTATCTCAATTCTTAAAGGAAAAGGATACAATAATCTTGTAAATATATTAGGTGGATTTACATCAATCAAAAAAAGCGAACTTTTTTCTCTTACTGACTATGTTTGTCCAACTACTTTATTATAAATAATCATTACAAAACCCAATCGCAACTTTTTGATTGGGTTTTGTTTTTTAAAATTAGAAAAGAAGTATGAAAAATATTCTTATCCCTACAAATCTTGACGAATTCGGAGAATTTGCATATTCTATTGCATCGCAATTAGCAGCAAAAATGAATGCTTCAATTACACTTTTGTCAGTTATAGAATCAAACCCGTCTGCTATTTTGGATGATAATGGCTACCTCATAGATGATGGAGAAAGCGATTATTCTGATTTATACAAAGAAAGAGACCAAAGAAAAGAGGCTTTAATAGAATGGGCAAAGGATAAGAATTTGGTAAAATCAATGCATAGTGCAGTAGGAAATGTAAATCAGGTTATTCTATCTTTCATAGAAAACAATGATATAGAACTGGTTGTGATGGGAACCAGAGGTGTCTGGGATTGGAAAGATAAGATGGTAGGTTCTCATACCGAATACATTGCCAATCATTCCAGAATTCCTGTACTTTCACTAAAGTGCGACCGTTCTAATCTATCCATCAAAGAGTTTTTGTTTGTAAGTGATTATCACCAAAAAGAAAAATTGAATTTTACGCTTGTCAATGAAATTGCAGATGCCTTTGATGCAAAAATAATTATGCTTTACATCAATAGAGATAATAGCGAAAGCCAAGAAACAATTTTGTCTAATATGCAAAATTGCGCTACTATAAATGAGTTTAAAAACTACGAGTTTCAAATTTATAATGACAAAAGTGTTGAAAATGGTGTAAGTAGATTTTGTCAAGAAAGAAATATAGATTTGATTATCTTAGGTTCGTCACAACAAAAAGGGATTGCTTCACTTTTCAAACATAGCGTTTCCAAAGATATTGTGAATCACTTATTTCATCCAGTGATTACTTTTCCATTATAATTAAACCTTTCTTGCTTTCAAAAATTAAGTAACTTCGCTTTGTAAAAATACCGAAGGCAATTGAAATCAACCAAACAACACAGAAAGTCTATTTTACTTTTGTATATTCTTTTTGGCTATATCATAGCGCAAATAAGTTGGTGGATTTTTCAAATTATTTTACTTTCCAAGCAATTGGACAACACTGGCGGAATGGCGCAAATGAAAGTAAGAATGTTGGCGGGTGAATTTGCTGTTTTTTTCTTTATTTTTTGTGTAGGAATCATTTATATTAGGAAAGTTTTCAAAAGAGAAGTAGAACTTTCGCAGTCTAAAAAGAATTTTTCCTTGTCTATCACGCACGAATTGAAAACACCAATTACCACTACAAAACTTTTTATCGAAACACTTCAAAATCACAATTTGTCTGAAGAAAAAAGAAATGAAGTGTATCAAAAAGTGCAACTCGAACAAGATAGATTACAAACTTTAATTGAAAAAGTTTTGCTTTCCGAAAGGGTGGGAAGTGCAGAATTCAAAGTAAATCTTAAAAAAACAAATATCAACGCCTTTGTAGAGGAAGAACTCTCAAAAATAAATTTCAATCAAAAAATAAAATGTCATATTGATGGAAATATAGATGTGTTGATAGACGATTTTTATTTCCGATCTGTGTTTTCAAATTTGGTCGAGAATGCCTCGAAATATAGTGATGCTGATGCTTTGATTCAAATCAATATTTCTAAGAAAAATGATGCTTGCCTCATTGCAATTACAGATCAAGGAGTCGGAATTCCAGATGATGAAAAATTAAAAATATTTGATGTCTATTACAGACTCGAAAACGAAGAAATACGAAACACAGCTGGAACTGGATTGGGATTATATCTAGTAAAAAAAATCGTAACTTTGCACAACGGAAATATAAGAGTCAAAAACAATCCTAATGGAAAAGGTTCTGTTTTTGAAGTGCTTGTTCCTTTAGCAAAATAAACACATAATTCAGTGAGTAAAAAAGTAGCACTTGTCATTTTAGATGGATGGGGATTAGGAAAACCAGATGCTTCCAATGGAATCTATCTAGCCAAAACGCCCTTTATAGATGGTTTGTATAAAAAATATCCCAATAGTAAATTAATTACCTTTGGAGAAGATGTAGGATTGCCTGACGGACAAATGGGAAACAGTGAGGTTAAAATATTGCAAAAATCAAACTTTGTGTTACTTAAAATCTTTGTTGCTCTTTGTGGAATAGATTTTCCCCCTTTTTATCTCTCAATTTTCGTTTTGGCAACATCAAACCCTAAGAAGGAATCATTCAACTGTCATTTTAGGCTATGCTGTTTTTAAAAAGTGGTTACTCGATTATACAAAATAACTATCGGTTCTAAACAAAATTTCAGATATCTCCGCGCTGGTCGATATGACAAACAAAATCACATTGTCACTTCGACCTTGTGGAGAAGTCTAGAAACCAAATCACTCTGTCACTTCGACCCTGCGGTGAAACGTAGTTAAGTTATGCTAAATACAATAATCTCAATAAATAATTTAATTTTGTACACATAAGATATAATTGGGTAAAAAAATAATCATTATTTAAAAATCAAATTCAGTGAGTAATAAAGTAGCACTAGTCATATTAGACGGATGGGGATTGGGAAAACCAGATGCCTCCAATGGAATATATTTAGCCAAAACACCTTTTATCGATAGTTTGTATGAGAAATACCCCAATAGTAAGTTAATTACTTTTGGAGAAGATGTCGGTTTGCCAGAAGGTCAGATGGGAAATAGCGAAGTAGGACACATGAATATTGGTGCTGGAAGGGTAGTGTATCAAGACTTAGTAAAAATCAACAAAGAAATAAAGGAAAAGCATTTTTTTGAAAACAAAGTGCTTCTAGATGCTATTGAATATGCCAATAAAAATAAAAAGAAAGTTCATTTTTTAGGATTGGTTTCTAATGGTGGAGTGCATAGTTCACAAGAACATCTATATGCTTTATGTAGTTTGTTTAATGAAAAGATGATACATTCCAATTCGGTTTTTATCCACGCTTTTACTGATGGAAGAGATTGCGCTCCTGATAGTGGATTGGGTTTTGTAAAAACTTTGGAAGAAAAAATAAAAAATACATCCATCAAAATTGCTTCTGTTATTGGTAGATATTATGCTATGGATAGAGATAATAGGTGGGAGCGTATCAAAAAAGCCTATGATTTGATGGTGCACGGAGTTGGAAAAAGTTTTACAGTTGCCTCAGAGGCAATCCAAGAAAGTTATAAAAATGGCATAACTGACGAGTTTGTGGAGGCTTATTTTAATGCAACAGCAAACGGAAAAATCGAAAAAGATGATGTGGTGATTTGTTTTAACTTTAGAACAGATAGATGTAGAGAAATCACTCAGGCGTTGCACCAAGAAAATTTTCATGAATTCAATATGTCAAAATTAGATTTGTACTATATTACAATGACCAATTACAACAAAAACTTCAAAAATGTAAAAGTAATATATGGCAAAGACGAATTGACGAACACCCTTGGTGAGGTGATTTCCAAAAATGGAAAAACACAATTGAGGATTGCAGAAACCGAAAAATATCCTCATGTTTCTTTCTTTTTTAGTGGAGGAAGAGAGCAAGTTTTTGAAGGAGAAAGCAGAATTATGGTGAATTCCCCAAAAGTTGCCACATACGATTTACAACCCGAAATGAGCGCTAACGAAGTAACAGAAAATGTACTTTCTCAAATGCAACATCATCAACCCGATTTTATCTGTTTAAATTACGCCAACGGAGATATGGTAGGACACACGGGAGTCCCAGAAGCCATCATCAAAGCTTGTGAAACAGTAGATAGTTGTGTCGCTAAAATTGTAGAGAAAGGCTTAGAAAACGACTATTCATTTATCATCATTGCCGATCACGGAAATGCCGATTTGATGATTAATGAAGACGGTTCACCTCATACTGCGCATACTTTAAACTTAGTTCCTTGTATTCTTATTGACAAAGATAATTCAACCATTCAAAATGGTCGTTTGGCAGACATTGCTCCCACAGTTTTAAGTTTAATGGAGATTTCAAAACCTCTCGAAATGACTGGGAGGTGTTTGGTTTAAGAAAAAGGTGTTTTCAAAAGATGTGATTTCACTTGGATTAGTATTAGGTTATAAGTTTGATTTTCAGATAGATGAAAGAAACTAGCTCTGCTGTTATTTCTTTTTCCTCTGATTTCTTTTAGAAGAATTCTCTTTAGAGTTGTAATTTGAAGATACTTTAGTTTTGGGTTATGTCCCTCTAGCAAACGATAAATGAAAAACTTTGTGGACTTTGCGTAAATCTTGGCGCACTCTGCGGTTAAAATTTATAATGGTTAATGGAGAATGTTTTATCTTACAATAAATCATAGTTTGAATAATGAAAGATGTAAAATATTCACACTGTAGATTAGAAAAATTATACACTTAATCGATGGAAATTATTTTGAACTATTGAAAGTTAAAGTTTTTTATAGACTTACACATATCCTTTTCCATTGCAAAATCTAGGTTTGTAAAATGTTCTGGATTAAATTTTTTATAAGTTTCTCACTTTGTTTGTCTTGTATGTTTTAAAAAACTATATTTGTGCAATTGGTTTAAAACAATGACTACTCGCAAAATTCTTTTTATTGTATTTTCATTAGTATGGATGCAGGCAAGTGCATTCCAATACAAAGATTCCCTAATCGATGTAGTGAACAATAATGCAGTTTCCAATCGAGAAAATAAAGCAAATGCATTACTTGAACTTTCTAGATTTTATTGGGCAAGTCTTACGGATTCAGCTTTGTCGATGTCGCAAAAAGTGATTGAGATTGGAGAGGAATTGGACAACCCCAAAATTATCGCAGATGGTTATTTCAATATTGGAATGATTGAATATGTCAACGGTTCTTTCTCTAGTGGATATGCTAGTTTTATAAAAGCATCTGAGTATTATCTAGAAATAAAAGATTTGTTGAGCGAGGCGAATTGCTACTATCATGGAGGAATATGCTTGAGGAAAATGGGGCAGATTACTGATGCTAAAGATTGGGTTCTAAAAGGATTTGACATCGTCAACAAAACCCATAATAATCAATTAGCGTTCAGTATGTCTTATGAATTAGGTGAGCTTTATGCATTGCTCAATGAAAATGATATGGCGGACAATTATTTCAATGAGGCGATCAAAATCGCTAAATTTCACGCAGATTCTGTTGCCGTTGTTTCTTCTTATATTGGTTTGGGATGTTTTTATCAAGATATTTCAGAACTCAATAAGAGTTTAATCAGTTTCAATAATGCATTTAAGCATACGCATCCTAACAACAAACAAGTAATAGCACAATTGTATAATCATATTGGAGAAACGCATTTGCTCAATAATAAACTTCAAGAAGCTGCGGATAATTTTAATTTGGCGCTGATTACAGCAAAAGAAGCCAATTCCAAATTAGTTCAATCTAGATCTCACTTCAATCTCTCTAAAATTTACGAAATTCAACAAAAATATGCGCTTGCACTCATAGAGTATAAATTATACAGTCAAATAAATGACAGTGTAAATTCAGTTTTGAAAACACAAAGTATCTCTGATTTACAAGCCAAATTCGACAATGTAAGTTTGTCCAAAGAAATGCAACTGAAAGATTTAGAGTTTGAAAAATCTGAATTGGCCAAAAAAGAATCTGAAATGCAACTTAAGAACCAGGCGTTACAAAATAAATTGATTTTTGGAGGTTTGTGTTTGGCATTGCTGTTTGGGATTGGTCTTGGAATCGCTTTTAGAAGACAAAAGAAACTCAATGTAAAACTTGATGAATTGGGAACGGTAGCCAAAGAAATAGACAATACGGTAATTATTGCAGACAAATATGGAGAGGTAAAATGGTTGAATGAAAGTTATTACAGAAAATACGGACTAACTTTAGAAGGTTTTAGAGAAAAATACGGAGGAAATATCCTAAAAAATTTTCCAACTAAAAAAATCGAAGAGAAGTTTGAAGTTGCCATTAGTCAAAAGAAAACGGTTCAGTATTTATTGACAAATAAAGACAAAGATGGAAACGAAAGACATCTAAGGTCAACACTTACGCCAACATTGAATAAGGATGGTGAAATTGAAAAATTCATCCTCATCGATACTGAGATTACAGATTTGATTGAAGCCGAGAAAAAAATCACAAAACACAGGGACAAACTTCATAATGTTTATACTCAAATTTCAGAAAGTATCGACTATGCTCAAAGAATTCAAGATGCTATTTTGCCGCATTCCGACTTAATTTCAAAACATTTTAAAGAAAGTTATCTTTTATACGCTCCAAAAGATGTAGTTAGTGGTGATTTTTATTTTATTCAAGAAACAGAAGATTATGTGTTTTTTGCAGGAGCAGATTGCACTGGACATGGTGTTCCAGGGGCTTTAATGAGCGTTATTTGTCATAACTTGCTCGAGAATGCTATCAATCAAAATATTACCGAAACGAATGAAATACTATTTGAACTAAATGTGCAGTTAATTAAAAAACTGAAACAGGGGGCAGATGCTAAAGAACACATAAAAGATGGCTTGGACATTGCCCTTTGTAGATTGTCTAAAAAAGATATCGGTCAGCCAGTGAGAACAATGCAATATTCTGGGGCTCATAGCCCAGCATACATCATTCACAATAATGAAATTAGTGTCCTTAATCCCGATAGAATTCACTTAGGGATGCCTATTGAAAATAAAGAATTAATCAGCAAACACACTATAGAAATACACGCAAATTCAGAAATAATTTTATTTAGCGATGGTTTCCCAGATCAGAAAGGCGGTCCTAAGAAAAAGAAATTTTTCTATCAACCATTTAGAGACTTATTGCTAGAAACATCAAGGCTTCCAGAGAATGAGAAAAAAGCACATTTGAAACAATGTTTTGACAATTGGAAAGGAAATTTGAAACAAGCTGATGATGTTTTTGTGTGGAGTTTAAAAATATAATTGTAACTTAGCAACGTATTAATTATGAATAGTAAAGACGCAATAGAAATTTTTAACGCCATGACTAGTGAAAACATAATTTATGTTTTTCATGGCGACTTTAACTATGGTGTAGTTAATACACTTTTAACAGATATCAAAAAGGAACTTAACAAATCAAGTGCTGATACTAAAATTGCAAGAAAAACATACAAAGTTTTGGTAGAATGTTTGGAAAATGTTCACAAACATTCTGCAAGAAATAGTGAAAATAGCAACGAAAACAACGAAGGTATTTTTCTGTTGCAAAAACAAAACGAATCCTATATTGTTGCCATTGGTAATGCTATCATAATGGATGAGGTAGATAGATTAAAGTCTCATTTAGACGAAATTAATAATCTAGATCCAGAGGCATTGAAGAAAAAATACAGAGATACTTTAATGAGTACTACAGTGAGTGAGAAAGGTGGCGCAGGTATGGGAATGATAGATATAGCTCTTAAATCTGGAAGTATTTTGGATTATGAATTCAAAAATTACACAGATACCAAACAATTTTTTACACTCAAAGTTTTAATACAAGAATAGTAAAGATGGAAAAACTTATTTTAGAAGAAACTGAAAATACACCCATGGTTTTATTAGATAATGAAAACCATGAAATTCGTTTCAAAGGCGATTCACGACCAGAAGATGTGAGAAAGTTTTATGAACCTGTTTTAGATTGGCTAGGAGAATACGAAAAACATTTATATTTTCTCAAAGATCAGACAAAAAACATCGCTGTCGTTGCCAATTTCGAATTTGAATATTTCAACTCTTCATCTGCAAAATATTTGATGGACATCATTATGAAATTAAGCGAAATTTCAAAAATCGAAAACATTAATTTCAAACTCAATTGGCACTATGATGCCATGGACGAAGACATGCTTGAATCTGGTGAAGAATTTCAAGATATGCTCGGAGTGCCTTTTAATTTTATAATTATCGAATAATTTTTTAATGAATTTTACTGCAAATCAAATTTCAGAATTGCTTCAAGGTGAAGTAGTAGGAGATGGAGACGCTTCCATTAGCGACATGGCAAAAATAGAAGAAGCAATTCCCGGAACAATTACTTTTCTTGCTAATCCAAAATATGAAGAATATATTTACAACACCAAAGCAACTATTGCTTTAGTAAATAAAACCTTTGTACCTTCTCAATCACTTCCGCATTCTTTGACACTTATAAAAGTAGATGATGCTTACCAATGTCTCACAAAATTACTTTCCATATACGACCAAGTTTATAAAAATAAATCGGGGATAGAAACACCTTCTTTTATAGATGCTACTTCAACGCTCGGTGAAAATGTTTATGTAGGGGCTTTTGCATACATCGGACAAAACGTAAAAATTGGAAATAATGTGAAAATTTATCCCCAAACTTTTATCGGAGATAATGTTGTTATTGGAGAAAATACTACTATTTTTTCGGGTGTGAAAATCTATAATAATTGTAAAATTGGAATGAGTTGTACACTGCATTCAGGATCTGTAATTGGTTCTGATGGTTTTGGATTTGCGCCTAATGCTGAAAATAATTATCAAAAAGTACCGCAAATAGGTAATGTAATAATCGAAGATTATGTAGAAATCGGTTCGAACACTACTATCGACAGAGCTACAATGGGGGCTACAATTATCCGAAAAGGAGTGAAGTTAGACAACTTAATTCAAATCGCTCACAACGTTGAAATTGGAGAAAATACCGTAATTGCAGCTCAAACTGGAGTGGCTGGCTCTACCAAATTAGGAAAAAACATGATGATTGGCGGTCAAGTTGGAATTGTAGGTCACCTCAAAATTGCAGATGGAGTAAAAATTGCAGCGCAAAGTGGTATTGGTCAAAATATCGAAAAACCCAATGAAATCGTGCAAGGTTCGCCTGCATTTGGCATAGGAGATTACAAAAGGTCTTATGTTTTATTTAGAAGTTTGCCGAAATTGAGAGAACAAATCTTAGATTTGCAAAAAAAAATTGAAAAATGAATACCAAACAACATACATTAAATGAAGCTATTTCTTTTAGCGGTGTAGGTTTACATACGGGAAAGAAAGTTAATTTAACCATCGAACCTGCTGAAGAAAATCACGGATACAAATTTCAAAGAATCGATATCGAAGGGCAACCTATCATTCCTGCTGATGCAGATTTAGTAACAGATACTCAAAGAGGAACAACGCTTGAGAAAAATGGCGTTCGTGTATGTACAACAGAGCACGTACTTGCAGCTTTGTATGGAATGCAAATCGACAACGCACTCATCAAATTAGACAATGAGGAGTTGCCAATTATGGATGGAAGTGCTTATGAATTTGTAAACGAAATTGTAAGAGTTGGTGCCAAAGAACAATCGGCAGATAGAGAATTTTTTGAATTTAGAGAAAATCAACCTTTTGAAATTTTAGAAAAAGGTGTAGAAATGTTAGCGATTCCTTACGATGATTTTAGAATTACCGTAATGGTAGATTACAATTCTGAAGTATTGGGGACACAACACGCTTCTATGTACGAAATCAAAGAGTTTCAAGATAATATTTCGCCATGTAGAACATTTGTATTCCTCAAAGAATTAGAAATGTTGGCTAAAGCAGGACTTATCAAAGGTGGAGATATAGATAATGCAATTGTTTTGGTAGAAAGAGACAATGTGCCTCAAGAAGAACTAGATGCTTTGGCAAAATTGTTAGGGAAAGAACATTACGATATCAAAATAAAAGGAAATACACTAAATAATGTTAAGTTAAAATTCATCAACGAGCCAGCAAGACACAAATTGCTCGACATTATTGGAGATTTGGCATTGGTTGGAAAACCTATCAAAGGACATATTTTAGCGGCAAGACCAGGACATTCAGGAAATACTTCTTTTGCCAAAATCATCAAAAACTTGATGAAAGCGCAAAGTAAATTAGGGAAACAATTCGATTTGTCAAAACCACCATTGTACAATATCAATGATATCGAAAAAATGCTACCTCATAGGTATCCTTTTTTGATGGTGGACAAAATTATGGAAATTACTGAAGATGGAATAGTTGGAGTGAAAAATATCACGATGAATGAACCGCAGTTTACAGGACATTTTCCAGGAAATCCAGTGATGCCAGGAGTTCTTCAAATTGAAGCAATGGCCCAAGTTGGAGGAATATTCGCTTTAAGCAAAGTAGAAAATCCACATTTTTACTCTACTTACTTTATGAAAATAGACAATGTAAAATTCAAACAAAAAGTAATCCCTGGAGATACTGTCATTTTTGAGTTAAAGTTGATTTCACCAATGAGAAGAGGGCTCGTACACATGGCAGGAAAAGCGTATGTGAATTCACAAGTAGTAATGGAGGCTGAAATGCTTGCTCAAGTAATAAAAGATAGAGAATAAATATATGACATCTAAAGGATTAAATTATATACACCCCGATGCCAAAATTGGCAAAAACGTTATCATAGAGCCTTTCACTACTATTTATGGTGATGTAGAAATTGGAGACGATACATGGATTGGTCCTAATGTTACTATATTTGACGGTGCTCGAATTGGTTCTGGGTGCAAAATTTATCCTGGAGCAGTAATTTCTGCAGTTTCTCAAGATTTAAAATACAAAGGTGAATATACAACCACTCATATTGGAAATAATACCACTATTAGAGAGTGTGTCACCATCCACAAAGGCACAATTGATAGAATGAAAACTGTAGTAGGGGACAATTGCCTTTTGATGGCTTATGTTCACGTAGCGCACGATTGTATCATTGGAAATAGTGTAATTATTGCCAATAGTACACAATTGGCAGGACATATCACTATCGGAGATTATGTAGTGATAGAAGGAATGGTAGGTACTCAACAATTCGTTTCTATTGGAGACCACGCTTTTATAGCAGGAGGATCATTAGTTAGAAAAAATGTTCCACCTTTTGTAAAGGCTGCTAGAGAGCCGCTTTCTTATGTTGGTGTCAATGCCATTGGAATGAGAAGAAGAGGGTTTACAGACCAGCAAGTGATGAATGTGGAAGATACTTACCGAATTATTTACGTACAAAATAACAACAAAACAAAAGCAATAGAAATTGCAGAAGAAGAACTACCTGAATCAGAAGAAAAAACAAAAATTATTCAATTTATACAAGGTTCTGAAAAAGGGATAATGAGAGGCTTTAACTAATTGATAAACTGATATTTTATCGATAAATAGTTAAATGTTTTAGATTAATCTCTTACATTTGTTGTTTTGGTACAATTTTTGAAAAAAAATGTTTGGTATTTTAAACACTACATGTAGTAATTGAAATATTGACTTTAAAAAATAAATACATACAGATAAAACACATTATATGAAAAAGTTTCTACTACTCACATTTTTATTCACATCCTTTCTTTTCTCAAATGCTCAGTTTGTAAATTACGAACATGAAACAGGATGGAATATTGGATTCAATATGGGAGCGACTTGGCAACCTTCAGAATTGTATAGCGGACCTACATCACTTACCAATGTTAAAACAAGATCTTTCGGAGGTTTTGGCGGTGGAATGACTTTAGGAAAATCCATCTACGAAAAAGAAGGCGCTTTTTTTGCCTTAGATTGGAGAGGTAGATATTTAGGAAGTTATAATTCTGGTTGGGTGGGAGTTCCGGATTCTACTACAGCATTTACTGGAGATACTTCAGGAAATTCTTTTGGATTTAGAAATTATAGAACTACACTTCACGAGTTTTCATTAGAGGGTGTTATTACTTTGCATCGTTTGAGAGAAAGAACAGGAATCATTCTTTATGGTTTTGGAGGAATAGGAGCAACTTATAATAAAGTAAAAACTGAAAAATTCGATAGATTTGGTGATTTAAATAGCTATTCTTCATCAGATTTAATTGGTAGCCCAATCGATATTGCGAATGAACTTGGTTCTTCTATTTCTAATGATTATGAAACTACTTTGACTCCCGGTAGATTTTCTTTAGTTCCTTCTTTGGGATTTGGACTAGGAAAACAATTTGGCGAAAGTTTTTCTATGGGATTAGAATACAAGGTGGCTTATGATATTATGGGGGATGAATTTGATGGTGGTGCTCAGAATTATCTTCAAGATAACGTAATGGACAAATATCATTATGCTGGAGTGTTTTTTAGATGGAACATTTTAAGGGGTAGAACTAGATATGTACCTAATAACACTACAACAAATAACAATAATTGGTCAACCAATCAAACTACAACTACAAATACTACGACAACACAAACAACCGCTCAACAAATTAGACCTTTGGTGAATATCTATCATCCATCTGTCAACAATTCTGTTGTTCACAGTTCGGTTTATACTATCAAAGCAAAAATTTACCATGTAAATAATGCTAATGGTATTACCTTCAAACAAAATGGTTTGATAACTACTGGATTTACTTACAATCCAAATAATAATGAATTTTCTGCTAATGTTTATTTACAACCTGGTAGCAACCAATTTGAAATCATTGGGTCAAATCAATATGGTTCGGATCAAGATTCGAGAGTAATTATTTACGAAATGAGCACAGGATTCACTACTGCTCCACCACCAATTGTAAACTTTACCAATCCAACTTTAAATTCTACAAATGTAACAAATCCTCAATATAATATTGTTGCAACAGTATTGAACGTAGGGTCAAAAAATGATATTACTTTTTCTGTAAATGGAGTAATTTCAAACAACTTTACTTTCAATAATTCCACAAAAATGCTTTCAGCATTGATAAATCTAAAAGAAGGAAACAACACAGTAACTGTAAAAGGTGTGAATCAAATTGGTTCTGATGTAAAAACGGTAAACATTGTTTATACAAAACCACAACAACAAGTAACACCCGTTCCTCCAGTTGTTACTATTGATGTTCCTAATACCAATCCATTCAATACCAATAGTCCAGTTGAAATCATCAATGGATCAGTTTTAAATGTAACAAGTGCTAATAATATTTCAGTTTTGGTGAATGGAAATTCTATTTCAAATTTCAATTATGATTTGAATACGAAGAGAATCTCTTTCTCTGCCAATTTAATTTTCGGTGCTAATGTGATTCAAATTTCTGGTACAAATTCAGTTGGAACAGATTCTAAAACTACAACTATTGTTTATCAGCCTCAAGAAACTATGCCGATGCCGATAGTAGAATTTATTGTGCCTCATGTATCACCATTTACTAGCCAAGTGAATAATATTACACTTAGAGCAACAGTGCTTAATGTGACTTCTAGTAGTTATATTAAAGTTTTTGTAAATGGTCAAAGTACTACCAATTTTGCGTACAATTCTACTACTAAGGAAGTTTCTTTCAATGTAAATTTGATAAATGGAAATAATCTTTTCAAAGTAGTGGGAACTAATAGCGCAGGAAGTGACGAAGATGAGCAGATTGTAGTACACAAACTTGTTCAAAATGCACTTCCTCCAATTGTAAACATTACACATCCAAATGCAAATCCTCATGTTACTAGTTCTAGTTCTCAACTGATCAACGCGCAAATTCAAAATGTGGACAATATAAGTGGTGTAACAGCAAAATTCAACGGTGTAATTGTTACAGATTTCACTTTTGACCATATTACTGATAAATTTGTTTACAGTGCGCAATTGCTAGAAGGTGCAAATACTATGGAAATCACAGGTACTAATAATGTAGGAACTGCTTCGAAATCTACTACCATTATTTACAATGCACCAGTAACTAGTTGTGATAATCCTACAATAGACTTGATACAACCAAAAGTTCAAACCAAAATTAATGTTGGAGGAAATGGAAATGCTCCAGTAAACATCAATACTAGTAATAGCAAAGGTGCAATTACCGCGAAAATTACTGATGCTAATTCCATAGATTTCAAAATAGATGGACAATCGGTTCCTGGATACAACTACAATGCTGGTACCGGAGCGTTTGAGAGTTTTCTTCACCTTAAAGAAGGGGCTAATATGTATCAAATCATTGCTACAAATCAATGTGGTACTACTGTTCAAAATATTACATACATCTATACACCAGAAGAAATTCCTTGTGATAATCCAGTAATTCACTTTGTATCTCCTGAAACTTCACCATTCAGTTACAACGGTGCTTCACCACTTTCTGTAAGCGCAAATGTGCTTGGTGTAAATAACACAATGCAAGTAGATTGTAAATTGAATAATAAGCCGCTAAAGAAAATTTTCGATGCAAATACAGGAATGCTTTCTGCTAATCTTGTTTTAGTAGAAGGAAACAACACTTTTACAATTACTGCAACAAATGATTGTGGTTCTGTGACCCAAACTATGGTAATCAACTACACCAAACCTTTGGCAAGACCAACGGTAAAAATCACCGTTCCTGCTCCATTACCTTATACTACAGATAATGGAAACAACATCAATGTAAAAGCCAAAGTAACCAATGTGGCTAATGCAAGTGGAATTAGTATTTTACTTGAAGGACAACCTGTTACTAACTATAACTTTAATGTAAATACACAAGAAGTTAGTTTCAACTTAACTTTACCAATTGGCTCTCATGATGTAATTGTAAAAGCTACAAATACAGCTGGAAGTGCTCAAGATATGGGAGAAATCATCGTTGAAGAAAAAGAAGCAGCTTGTATTCCTCCAGTAATTAAAGTTACGCAACCTCAAGGAGTTTCTGGTTCTAGCATATCGATTAATACTGAAAACAGCAAAGGAGCAATTTTAGCAACCATCGAACACGCTACCAATGTGACTTTTAAAATCAATGGGCAAAATTCACCAGGATTTAATTTTAATCCTTCGAATGGTCAGTTTGAAAGTATGTTACATCTTAAAGAAGGAAATAACACTTATGAAATTAGTGTTACAAATGCTTGTGGTCAAGATAAAAAGATAGTTACTTACAATTATACTCCTGCACCTCCTCCATGTGATGTGCCTACTGTAACTATCCTTACTCCAAGTGCATCAACTTATGAGCACAAAGTAAACTCGCCATTAACTGTTACTGCTAGAGTAACAGGCGTTTCGGATAAATCTCAGATTTTCTCAAAATTCAATAATAATTATGTGAATCAATCCTACAATGCAAGCACACAAATGTTGACATTAACGCTATCATCATTTAATGATGGAAACAACCAATTAAACATCATGGCAAAAAATGAATGTGGTAGTGATTCGAAAAATATTGTAATCAATTATAGTGCAATAAACCCAAATGATGGATGGACAAGACCTAATGATAACAATAATAATCCAAATGAAGTACATGATCCAAATGCTGTAGATTCTGCTGCGACAGTTGATCCAAACAATCCTAATACAGGAGGAGGATTTGGTGGTGGAGGTAATCAGACTTTTGATCCAAATAGCGGTAGTGGAACTGGAGGTTCTGGAGGTTCTGGAGGAGGAACAGGAGGGAAACCTAATATTGGTGGAGGAAATGGTAACAGTGGCGGTGGAAATTCCAACGGAAATAATGGTCACGGAAACAATGCCGATGGTGTAGATTCAAGCAATCCAGGTCAAGGTGGCGGAGGTCCTAATGGGCAAGAGGATGCTTCTGGAGGTGTGGATGATGAAAATGGAAATAATGGAGGAGGAAATCCGGGTACAACCAATATGGGAACGACCAACAACGGACAAAATCAAGCGCAAAACAGCCAAATGGTTAAATTGAATAATGACTATAATACTGCAATGCAAAAAGGAAATAGCTTTAACCAAGCTAGAAACTATAACGCTGCTTATGCTGAGTACCAAAAAGCTTCTGTTTTGAAACCTAATGAACAATTGCCAAAACAAAAAATGGCTGAGGTTCAACAAAAAATAAAACAAGAGCAACAACAAAAAGCAATTAATGACAATTACAATGATCAAATTAAAAAAGGTGACTTGTATTTCAAAGCAGGAAATTTCAGTACTGCCAAAACTTTTTACACGAAAGCACTTGGAATTAAACCCAACGAAGCATATCCTAAACAAAAAATCAATGAGATTAATGCTAAAATGAGTCAAATTCAACAGCAACAGCAACAAAAGCCTGTTATTAATAAGCCTGTAAATACCAACAAGCCAACTAATACAACAAAACCAACCAACAACACTAAACCTACAAATACAACAACACCCACAAAAACAAATACACCAGTCAAAACGACTCCACAAAAAACGAGTCCAACCATAAAACCAAAACAAACGGTTACGCCAACCAAATTGCCAGGAAGAGGTGGTAATTAATTTAAGTGAGTTCGGTGTAATAATTTTGTCAGATTGTGAGAAAATATACAAAATCCCTAAACTTTCTAGTTAGGGATTTTGTTTTTATAGGTATATTTGTAAGTATGAGTGAAAACAAAGTAATATACAATGTAACTGTGGTAATTGAGGAGGCAGCAGAACAGGAATGGCTTCACTGGATGAAGGAAGTACACATACCTGAAGTAATGGCTACAGGATTTTTTTTGGACAATAGAATTTGCAAAATTCTAGCAGAAAGCGAAGGTGGAATTTCTTATGCAATTCAATATACTTGCCCTTCTATGTTGGATTTTGAAACCTACCAAAAAGAATATGCGCCAAAACTTCAAAAAGAACACACAGAAAGATATAATGGCAAATTTGCCGCATTCAGAACATTGTTGGAAATTGTTCATCAGCATTAAAAAGTATAGAAAATGACAATTCAAGATAAAGAAAAAGAAGTGGTAGAAGAGTTTTCAATGTTTGAAGACTGGATGGAAAAATATGAATACATCATCGAACTGGGAAAAGATTTGCCCATCATTTCTGAGGATAGAAAAGTAGAGGATAATTTAATTAAAGGTTGCCAATCTAGAGTTTGGGTAAGTTCGGATTTCAAAGAGGGTAAAATACATTTTACAGCAGATAGCGATGCCATTATTACCAAAGGAATTATTGCACTTTTGGTAAGAGTTTTGAGCGATGAAAAACCAGAAGAAATTGTGAAAGCAAATTTGAGTTTCATCAACGAAATTGGACTGCAAGAGCATTTGTCTCCCACAAGAGCGAATGGATTATTAGGAATGGTAAAACGAATAAAAGAACTAGCACTTGAAAATTGTTAATGAAGAAATAGCATCCATTTGGAATCTCATCAAAGAAATTCCTGACCCAGAAATTCCTGTGCTCACCATTTCTGATTTGGGCGTGATTCGAAAAGTGGAAATCGAAGAAGATGAGGTGTTGGTGACGATTACGCCAACCTATACGGGTTGCCCAGCAATGACACAGTTTGAAGACGATATCAAAAGCACTTTGGTAAAAAATGGTTATTCCAAAGTGAAAATTCTCACTACCTACGATCCACCTTGGACCACAGATTGGCTTTCGGAAGAGGCAAAACTGAAACTTCAAAATTATGGAATAGCGCCACCCGAAGAAAAAACTACGGATAAGAAATATCTTATTGGAAAAGAGAGAACAGGCGTAATTTGTCCACAATGCAAATCCAAAAATACTTTGATGATCAGTCAATTTGGTTCTACCGCTTGCAAAGCATTGTATCAATGTCAAGATTGTAAAGAACCTTTTGATTATTTCAAATGTATTTGATATGAAAGTATTTTTTCAAATATCAATTTGGGTTTACGTTTTTTTATTTTCATTAAACATACATTCTCAGTGCGACACCAAAGAATGGTTTACGCCTCCAGAAACGCTTTCAGAAACTTCGGGTTTGTTGTATGTAGGAGATGCTTTTTATACCTTCAACGATAGTGGAGGAAAACCAGAATTGTATGAAATTGACACCAAAAAAGGCGACATTAAAAGAACGGTAAAAATAACCAATGCCAAAAATGTGGATTGGGAAGCCATTACGATGGATTCAATATTTATTTACATTGGTGATGTTGGAAACAATTATGGAACAAGAAAACAACTGAAAATTTATAAAATAAAAATTCAAGAGGTATTAGAAAATGGTGCAGTTGAAGCCAAAGAAATCATCTTGAGTTACGCCAACCAAAAAAGTTTTGAAAACGAAGGATTTTCCTTTTATGATGCAGAAACTTTGGTTGTAATCAACGACAGTTTGATGATGTTGAGCAAAAATTGGGAATCTAATGTTTGTTACTATTACCATATACCAAAAATTGCGGGAAATTATTCCATTTCTCCCATCGATAGTATGGCCACAAGAGGTATGGTGACAGACGCTACTTTTGATACAAAAACAAAAACATTATATTTAGTAGGATACGGTTCAGAACCTTTTTTGATGACTTTTGCTAATGTTTCGAGTACAGATTTAAAAGCATTCAAAAATACATCTTGCAGTTTGAATTTGGAAAACAGCCCACAGATAGAAGGCTTGGCGTTTGCTAAAAATAAATTATTTTTCACCTCCGAATATTTTGATTTTAAAGGCTTCAAACTCGATGGCGCATTTGGTGAGATAAAGATAAAGTAATTTGTTTATTTCGAATAATATTTTTACTTTAGCCAAAGCAATGCCAACAAGAAAACAAATAGCAAATAAAAGTACCACGCATTATAAGTATGAGGAAGTCCCTAAAGACATTTTGGAGTTTCCAGTTTTGATGATGATGTATTGTTATGGATTGCGAGGCGCTTTCAAAAAAATTATGGAATCTGTTGCTGACACTACTTATCGATACGACACATTATATCATTACGACCCTACTACGATAGTTTATTACAAAAGCG
>JAGYKU010000149.1 GCA_018401455.1 Flavobacteriales bacterium | reverse complement strand
TGGAACCAATCAAATTGCATCGATTGCTGCTTCTTCTATTCCTTTCTTGGAACATGATGATGCCAACCGTGCTTTGATGGGGTCTAACATGCAGCGTCAGGCTGTTCCTTTATTAAAACCAAATTCTCCGATTGTCGGTACTGGAATTGAGCGTTTAGTCGCTAGAGATTCTCGTGTACTTATAAACTCGGAGGGTGAAGGTGTTGTAGAATACGTAGATGCTAATGAAATTGTAATCCGATATAATCTTTCGGATGAAGATGAGTTAGTTTCTTTCGATGGTCATGTTAAGCATTACAACTTAACGAAGTTCATGAAAACCAACCAGGGTTCAACAATGAACTTGAAGCCAATCGTTAAAAAAGGTGATAAAGTAACGAGAGATCAAGTGCTTTGTGAGGGTTATGCAACTCAGCAAGGTGAATTAGCACTTGGACAAAATATGAAAGTGGCATTCATGCCATGGAAAGGATACAACTTTGAAGATGCGATCGTAATTTCGGAACGTGTTGTTAGAGAAGATGTATTTACTTCTATTCATATTGACGAGTATTCATTAGAGGTGCGTGACACAAAACGCGGAATGGAGGAGTTAACTGCTGATATTCCCAACGTAAGTGAAGAAGCAACTAAAGATCTTGATGAGAATGGGTTGATTCGCATAGGTGCTGAAGTGAAAGAAGGGGATATCCTTATTGGTAAGATCACTCCAAAAGGTGAAACGGATCCTTCTCCAGAAGAAAAATTGCTTCGTGCAATTTTCGGTGATAAAGCGGGTGACGTAAAAGATGCTTCATTGAAAGCGGGTCCCTCATTGAAGGGGGTGGTTATCAATAAAAAGTTGTTCTCTAAAGCTGTAAAAGACAGAAAAACAAAAGCTCAAGATAAACCAATTTTAGAGCAATTGGATTCCGAATACGATAAAGATTACGCAAAATTGAAAACGGTTTTAGTTGATAAACTGATTAAGATTTTGGAAGTTCAAAAATCTGCTGGAGTTACGAACAATTTCC
>JAGYKU010000148.1 GCA_018401455.1 Flavobacteriales bacterium | reverse complement strand
TGAGAAAATCGAATACAGAACCTATTATAAGAATTTATGCAGAAAGTACTTCGGAGTCCTCTGCAAATGCTTTAGGTGAGAGATTTGTAAAAGAACTGAAAGAGTTGGCTGAAGGATAATCCTTTAAATTTTAATGCTATAGTTTCCCTCTTAAAGTCGGACGCCTATAATACAAACATCATCGACTTGCTCTAAATCTCCGCGCCATGATTCAAAGAAGTCTATAAGTTTTTGTCTTTGTTCAACCATAGGCAAATTACGAATGCTTAATAATAATGATTTTAAGCCACTGCTTTTAAATTTTTTGCCTTTAATTCCTCCAAACTGATCCACAAATCCATCCGAAAAAAGGTAAAATACATCTCCTTTATTTACAGTAATATTTGACGAATTAAAAGGTTTTGAAAAGTCTGTTTTACCAATGGGCTGTTTGTCGCCTTTATATTCTTCAATTTCTTGGGCATTTTTTCTTATCAACCATAAGGAATTATTGGCGCCCGAAAACTCCATTTGAAAAGTTTGGTTGTCGTTGTTTGAATAATTATAGTTATGAATCGCGCACAAAGCAATGTCCATTCCATCCATCATTCTTTCAGAAGATTTGGCAAATTCACCTTCTACCAATTCTCTTGTTTTATTAAGAATGGAAGCAGGATTGGTCAATCCATATTCGTGAACACTTCGATTCAAACTATTATTACAAACCACACTTACCATTGCGCCAGGAACTCCGTGACCTGTGCAATCTGCTGCTGCAATGAGCAGTTTATCATCCTTTTGTTCCAACCAATAAAAGTCTCCTGCTACGATGTCTTTAGGTAAATATAAAACACAAATATCTTTGAAAATTGAGGCTATGGTTTCATCAGAAGGTAAAATGGCAGATTGAATTCGTTTTGCATAATTAATAGAATCCATAATCTCCTTATTTTTGATGCCCAATTCTACAAATGCTTTGTCAATTTGTGTTTTTCTAAAAGCAATAATTTCGTTTTGTTTCCTTGTGATTTTAAGA
>JAGYKU010000147.1 GCA_018401455.1 Flavobacteriales bacterium | reverse complement strand
CACGCTTACAGACGATATGATCAAAATAGTTCTGACTCACTTATTATCTATGTTTCTTCAGATTGTGGACAAACTTACAATAGAGTTTTTGCAGGTGGCGAAAATGGAACAGGAACATTTGCAACTGCAACTACGACTACCGTTTCGTTTACCCCAGGACAAACAAGTGAATGGTGTATGGGAACCGTTGGAGCGGATTGTTTTACAGTAAACTTAGATGCTTATGCTGGGCTATCTAGTGTGTTGGTTAAGTTTGAATCATACAATGCAGGTACAAATGGAAACAACTTGTTTATTGACAACATAAATATAGATGGAACTTTGTCTCAAACTTGTCCTTCAAATCCTTCAGCAAGTGTTACTAATGTAAATTGTAATGGAGCAAATAATGGTACGATTACGCTTTCAGCTTCTGGGGGAGTGGCACCACTTTCTTATAGTATTGACGGAACAAACTATTTGAGTTCTAATCAGTTTTCAAATGTTGGGGCAGGTTCTTATACTGTTTATATTCGTGATGCAAACAGTTGTGAGGTTTCTACAACTGCTACGGTTTCTCAACCAACTGCTTTGACTCACAATGTGTCTGGACAAGATGCAACTTGTCAAGGAAATGATGGAATGATTACTGTTTCTGCAAGTGGGGGAACAGCACCTTATTTGTATTCTATAGATAACAATGCAACTTCTCAAACTAATCCAACTTTCAGCGGGTTGGGTGCAAATAATTACCAAGTTATAGTTATAGATGCAAATGGATGTACTACAAACGCAATTTCTGAAATAATTTCCGCTCCTGGCGCTCCTGCTGTTTCTTCATCAGTTGCAGGAACAACATGTAATAATAATAATGGTTCAATAACTCTAACTGCTTCAAATGGAGTGTCACCTTATACATATAGTATTGATGGTGGAAACAATTTCCAATCTTCAAATGTATTTAGTGGATTGGGTTCAGGGACCTATAGTGTTGTTTTACAGGATAATAACGGATGTCAAGCATTCTTAACAGAAACG
>JAGYKU010000146.1 GCA_018401455.1 Flavobacteriales bacterium | reverse complement strand
GCGTTATTGATGAGGTTATTTTCTATCATCCAGTCTGGATAATCATCTAAGATGAGTGTTTTTAAAATCTCGTTACTCACTGGAATGCTCTGCAAGAGTACATTTTGAATGACCCAGTCTTGGTAAACGCCTCGCTGCATAAGGTTTATAATCACTTCATCTGCTATGGGGGCATTTACCATCAATACATCATTTACCACATAATCTGCTAAGGGGTTTGGTCTGTTGATTAAGTTGATTAACACGTCATTAGATAATCCGGCCCCTGCGGCTACTAAATCATTTCTAATTTGCCAATCTGGTGCAGTATTGATGAGATTTATATAGGTAGCATCATTAGCTGTACTCAGTTCATTTTGTATAACAGTTATTTCATCTTTCAACCCCTTTATGCTAAGTTTATCAAAAGGTATGGCTACAATTCCTCCACCAGCGAAGTCCTCTACTTTGGTATCGCAACCATTTGCAAGTCCTGGAGGAAAATTCACACTCACATCATCATCCACACAAAGTGGGTCAATACTGCCGGATACTGCCGAATAAGTCCAACTGTTGGTATTGAGACTTTCCTTGTAGATTTGGCTATTCAGCACTGGGTCGCAAGTGTTGATGAATTTGTTGTGACGGGGTGAACCAGTAGCACCTCCAGAACCTTGGTCTGCTAAATCTCCTTCATGGTGATATATATCCAAAACTGAGCGAGAAAGACGTGTATATTCGTTGCAGTCTATATTATACTGTGTGTTTTGCCCTTCTATCTGTTCTCCTATGGCAACATCTGAGAGGAAGTTTTTATAAAACTGCCCAGAAGTAATGTTGGTGTTTTTAGTAAAGCTGCCTCTAGCCCATGAGCTGCCTGTAGCACTTACGGTAATGTTATTTTCAGACACTAAATACCCAGTAGCATGGTCTGCCACTATGCCTATGGCTTGTCTGGTATTGCTGTTATCAAATGGTTCGTTGGGCAGGACTATATTATTTTTTACTACCTCAGTCATTGCAGCTCCGTCCAGTAGTATGGCTACTT
>JAGYKU010000145.1 GCA_018401455.1 Flavobacteriales bacterium | reverse complement strand
AGTGAAAGTTCCAGTTGTTGCTGCATTAGATGTAGCACTTAAAACAGGGTAAGAACTACCTGTTGGGTCTTCACAAATAGCTAAAAATGTTCCTTGATCAATCGTTGGAACAGGAATAGAAGTAAGACCAACTCCTACTGTTGCCTCTCCAAACACCTGACATCCATTTGCGTCTGTACCAACAAAGTAATATGTTTGAGATGTTAAGTTTGTAACTGGATTTACATTTCCTAAACTTGAAAGAAGATCATTGTCTTCAAACCATTCAAAACTAACAGTTCCAGCCCCTCCATTTACATTTATAACTTCAGCAGAACCGTTATTCAATCCACAAGAGATGTCTGTTACTAAAGTATCATAAGTAATTTCTGTAGGTTCTGTGATTAATACATTTTGTAAGCTTCCTATACAACCAGCATTGTCTTGTAATTGAAGAGTATATGTTCCTGCATTTAAATTACTCCATGAGTTAATTACAGAAAATCCACCTGAATTAAATGAATATTCATAAGGTGAAGTACCTCCAACTGCAGACGCTAATATCTCTCCGTCTTGAAATCCGAAACAAGTGATATCAATAGTTTGAATATCAAGAGCAGCCGTATCATAAATTTGAACAGAAAATGTAGTATCGAAAACGCACCCATTCGAAGAAGTGTAATTAGCAATAACAGTTTGGTTTCCTGCTGTATTAAATAGTACACCAGAAACTAGTGAGTTTGAACTGGTGCTTGGAGTTGCATTAGCAAAGTTCCATGTTATTGAACCTAACCCACTTGGAGGGTTCGAGATGGATTCAAATTCAAAAGAATTGCTGTTAACACAAGAATCGGTGTATCCTACGGTAATAAATGGGAAGAAAGTTTCTCCAGGTTGAATATCTACAATTCCATTTACAAAACATCCATTTGCATCAGTAACTTCCCCTATATAATTACCAACACCAACATTAGATAGTGAATCTCCAAAACCAACTGACACTCCACCAGGATTCGTTTGCCAAGAAACTGTGTAACTTGTAGATGTAACTCCACCTGA
>JAGYKU010000144.1 GCA_018401455.1 Flavobacteriales bacterium | reverse complement strand
GTAACTTAAAGTCACATCAAAGTAAACAGTATCAGAAGATGAACATCCACCAGAACCAATAGATGCTACATACATGACTTGATAATATCCAGTATCTAAAAAGGTATAAGTTGGATCTTGTACAGTAGAAGTTCCGACACCATCTCCAAAATTCCAAAAATGTGAAAATGAAGGATCAGTTGCACCAGTAAAACTCATTGATAAATCAGTAGTGCACAACACTACATCACCTGGTGCGGTAGCATCAGCAGCGCTTACTCCATTGGAAGCGAAACTACCTGCTTCTAAAAACACTCCCGAGTCAAATCCTCCATCACCCAAATCTGCAATTGCAAGTTTGATATGATAAGTGTCTCCACAAACTACTGGTACAGATACTGGAAGAGCAATAGTTCTACCGTCATATTGATATGGACCACCGTTAGTATTTGCAACATAATAAACACTATATGAAGCCCAATTTGGATCTAACGCACTGCATTCGCCTGCTGTACCATTAGCACCAGGAACACCTGGGTTAATTGAGTTAATTGCAACAGGAGTATTTGTAAATGTTAATGGATTCAATGAACTTGGAATTCTAGCTACATTGAAATTAGTATAATTGCCACCTTGTGGATTAGTACCACTAAGAAAAAAACCAAAAACATCATTAAACTCTGAACAAACATACTCAGGGTATTCTTCTGATGCAAAAACATAATTAAAAGACAATGTGTCTCCTAATGGTACAAAATCAAATTCAACAATACACTTATCAAATTGTGTACCTGTAACAATTGATGCTAAATCAGGATCATTTCCACTTGTGGATGGAAGTGTGTTTCCTAAAGAGGCAGAACCACTATTGTTTGTCTGTGCTGCAAGATTAACATCTCCTGTACCCATAATCATTCCATTTGGAAGACCAACTTGTATTGCTGGATTGTTAAATTCCCCTACTGATGTTACTGCGGGATTAGTAGCGTTAGCAGCAGTTCCATTATATGTTATATTGCTAACAGTTACATTTGCTCCAAGCAATACATTTTGTACATACCAAGCTACTGTATTAGTATTGTTGACAGT
>JAGYKU010000143.1 GCA_018401455.1 Flavobacteriales bacterium | reverse complement strand
GAGTTAGAAACGCAATTACTTATGATGGCCAAAAATTAATTTCACTTGATATCTTTTACCATTATTTGCAACAGACCATTCAACTGCTAAATCATTGTATGAACTATTACCAGGTGTATTAGTACTTGCAAATGAAACTCCATTTGGAGTTGTCACTTTTAATTTAAAAAGTGAACTGAAGTTAACAATACCCACTACAGCTGTTTCTGCGCTCACCATGTATTGTCCTTCATTAATACTAACATCTATTTTATAGGTAGCGTCAAAATCAATTTCAGTGGGAACCCAATAGTATATTTTTTGTGAATCCGAGTAAAAAATACCTGCATCTAGATTACTCACATACATTTCTTGTAATGGAAAACTTGCAATTTCAGAACCGTTTTTTACAGCTGTGACAGTTCCAGAAACATTCGCAAACATAGTACTGTCATTAATCGATGCATATGTAAAATTGTTACCTTCTCCCAAATAAGATTTATTGATTTTTACAAATTGAGTATCCACAGCGGGATCTACAAAACCATATATAACTGGCACAACTTCATAAGGCGCATTCAACTCAAAATCTGTCTTACAACTTCCAAAAGAAAGGGTTACCAATGCTATAACTGCTATCAAAAAAGGTCTAATATTCATCTAAAATTAATTTTCGAACAACAAAAATAATAAAAATAATCGCATCACCACTTTCTTTTTAATAAACGGTCAAATAATCCATTGTAACGGTGATTGAATTTAGGGATGAGAATAATTGGATAATTGGATAATTGGATAATTTGATAATTTGATAATTAAATCAACCTTGTCACATCGACTCATATAGATTAAGACCAAAGCGTCTTTGCTTGTGGAGATGTCTAAATACTAAATTTGACAATCAGAAAACTTGATTAAGAAATCACTTTATTCTTTGCGTTCTTTGTGTATAGACTTTGCGTTCTTTGCGGTAAAAAAAGACTGAAGGGCAATTTGATAATTAGGTAATTGGGTAATTGGTTAATTGGTTGATTTGTTGATTGGTTAGTTAGTTAGTTAGTTAGTTAGTTAGTTAGTTAGTTAGTTAGTTAGTTAGT
>JAGYKU010000142.1 GCA_018401455.1 Flavobacteriales bacterium | reverse complement strand
TTATAGATATAAAGAAATTAAATTCGCTACCAACATTCAAAAAAGAAGTGGTTAAATCCAAGAAATATCATAATTTTACCCTTTCTAAAGAAAACAAAGAATAATGTTAAGAGATTTATGGTATAGTGGCACTTGGGGAAGGATTTTTGCAAATCTAATAGTTGGTGTGAGTGTGGTTGTAGCGCTTTATCTCCTTTATGTAGCCTACAGAAAATTAATTGTTATTTACGGAAGAGGAAAAAGAAAAAAAATCACAGTAAAATATGCCGATGTCTTTGAGTTGAAACCTCCATTTGCAAAAGGAACTGTTCAATTTGGTTTTGAATTAAAGGAAACAACAAAAGTGGCATTTCATATTTTGGATAGAGATTATAAAATTGTAACTACTTTAACTGACGGAACATTAGAAGAAGGCATTCATCCTGTTTTATTTGATACAACATCATTTCCAAACAATATTTATTACTACCAATACGTTTCTGAAGTACAAAATATTACAAAGAAATTTATCATTGACAACTAGAATTTTCATATTGTTTCTATTATTGGGACTTTACTCAAATACCTTTTCTCAAGAAGATGGTAAGCCCACTCCACACGGTATAAAAGTAGATTTTAAATTACCAACTGCGATTTCAAATAAGAGCTTTAAAGGAGTGATGAGCGGAATTGCTGATGCAGATTTGGCGTATCAATACAAATTCAAAAACAACGGACTGGTTTTAAGTCTTGGGATGAAATACGGCTATTGGAATGTGGAATCAAGTATTTTTTCTGGGAATGTTACAACTGGTAAAATGGACATTGTCCAACCATTTTTGGGTGTTGGTTATCGAAGTGATGTTAATGATAAAATGTTTTTTGAATACGAATTCAAAACAGGCTACGGAATGTTATTTACACATTCCAACAATTGCCCTCAGCCATACAGACAAGAGAGTATAGCATTAGAGCCGAAGATCAGTTTTTATTATAAAAGCTCTGAGTTATTATATTTTGGGGTCAATGCCAATTACAATATTGTCAGTTCTAAATTTTCTCCAGACAACCTCTGTTTGACTAACTTTCCCGGAATTCCT
>JAGYKU010000141.1 GCA_018401455.1 Flavobacteriales bacterium | reverse complement strand
GTGGACAAAGTTGGAATCCAACAGGAAACATAAGTGGACAAACGCATAGAGTACTAATAGATCCTTTAGATAACAATACGATATATGTTGGTTCTTCATCTGGAATGTGGAAATCAACCAATGGAGGTAACACTTGGTCAAATATACTCCCTCAAAACATCAAAGATATTGCAATAAAACCTAATCAATCGAATACCATCTACGCAGCTTCTCCAAATGTTTTTTATTACAGTAATGATGGAGGAAATTCTTTTAACACAGCTTCTGGACTTCCTCCAAATGGAGGAAGAATTGTGATCGGTGTAACTCCAGCAGATGATGAATATGTTTATATTTTGAGCGCAGACGATAATTATGAAATGCAAGGTTTATATCGTTCCACTAATTCTGGTGTATCATTTAATTTGAGATACAGTAATGATGATATTTTTGATCAAAGTGGTCAAGCTTGGTTTGATTTGGCTATGTGTGTGTCTCCAACTGATCCTGAAATGATTTTCACTGGAGTATTAAATGTTTGGAAATCTACTAATGGAGGTAATTCTTTTTCTCAAGTAAATAGTTGGTCTGATCCTGGTTCGCCTACCTATACTCATGCAGATATTCATTATCTTCATTATCACAATGGTTCATTGTATTGTGGAAGTGATGGTGGCGTTTATCGTTCTGATAATGATGGTGTGTCATTTGAAGAATATAATAGTGGGCTTCAAATAGGTCAATTTTATACAATAGCTGTTTCACAAAACGACCCAACTACAATAGCTGGTGGATTACAGGATAATGGAGGTTTTGCCTACACAAATAATGTATGGAAAGTTTATTATGGAGCAGACGGAATGGAAAGTGCTATAGACCCTAACAATTCTAACAATATATATGGTATGATACAATTTGGTGATCTTTATCAAACTACAGATGGAGGTACAAATCTATCTGGCCTTGGTAGTCCTGAAAATGGAGTTTGGGTAACACCAATGCAAATTGATCCAAACAACGACAGAATTTTAGCAGGATATAGCGAATTGTATGAATATACTCAAGCAAACGGATGGATAAGTTTATCAAATTTTGGATTTTCAAATAAT
>JAGYKU010000140.1 GCA_018401455.1 Flavobacteriales bacterium | reverse complement strand
AAACCAACACTTATTTTGTAGGAATATCTCACACTGTATCAATTATGTCTATTTGTGGAGATGATATTTCTGATTTTATAAATGATGTTCATCCAAATGCTTTCACATCAAATTTTGATGGTGCAATAGAAATGTTTAATGCTAGTGGATCATTGATTGACGAAGGTGAGGGATTTTACAACAAACATGGAAATGATAGTTGGGCTTATAATCAAAGAGGAATTGATTTTAAAATGAGAGATCAATACGGCTATAATTATGCTTTAAAACATGAAATATTTAGAGGTAAAAACAGAGATGAATACTCTAACATTATGCTCAAAGCTGCTGCAAATGATAATTATCCAGCAGAACCTGATGGAGCTTATATTAGAGACGCCTATGTTCAATCTTTGTCACAAGTAGGTGAACTAAAAATGGACGAAAGAAGTTATGAGCCTTGTGTAATATATGTTGACGGTCAGTATTGGGGATTATATGAAATAAGAGAAAAAGTAGATGATAATGACTTTTTAGATAACTATTACGATCAAAAAAGATTGTATGCAGATGCTCCTTTGAATGTTCAGTATTTAAAAACTTGGGGGCCTACTTGGAGTGAATTTGGAGGTGCTCAAGCTCAAACAGATTGGGATGCATTTGTCAATTATGTAACTACCAATAATGTAACAGACCCAGTAGTTTGGAATTATATAGACAGTGTCTACAATTGGGAAAGTTTAATTGATTATTTTGTACTCAACAGTTATATTGTTAGTAAGGATTGGTTAGATTGGAACACTGGATGGTGGAGAGGAAGAGACCCAAACGGAGATAAGAAAAAGTGGAGATACACCTTATGGGACATGGATGCTTCTTTTGGGCATTACATAAACTACACGGGAATACCAGATGAATCTGCCAATGCTGACCCTTGTAATGTTGAAGGTTTGCCTGATCCAGGAGGACAAGGACACACTGTTATTCTTAATGCTTTGATGAACAACGAAACGTTTTATCAGGCTTACGTTTCCAGATATATTGATTTGACAAATACAACTTTCAGTTGTGATTTTATGATTGCTCATTTAGATAGTTTACTAAATATTATTTCTCCTGAAAT
>JAGYKU010000014.1 GCA_018401455.1 Flavobacteriales bacterium | reverse complement strand
GAAATTCCTACAAATAGAAATCCTAAATCATACGCTTTTTGTTTGATTTTTTGTGTCGCAAGAAGTTTATTCATTTGATTTTATTAAAATCTCATCCAAGTGATTCCAACTGAAAAAGGATACAGCTCTGGTCCTAATCCTGTTTTGAAAATAGATGTCATGGAGTAAAATGCTTGAAAACCAATTTTTTTAAATCCAATTCTCAAAGTGGGACCGTATCTGTATTCAAGTAAGTTTTTGATATTATACACTTTTATTTTGGAATCATCGTCCTTGTATTTGGTATGACTGCTCAAAAGATAACCTGCTTTGAAACCAAGATACAATCTGAAATTGGTTCTGCTTTTATCTTCTTCGTCTATTTTCATAGTACGAATTCTGAATTCCACAGGTATTTCAAGATAATTTAAATTGAGTTTATTTTTTTTATACTCAAGCCCCTCTGAAAAAGGTGTAAATTCAGTAATCAAATTACCTTCGTCATTTTCTGTGTATGAAAATTGACCATTATTATGGACATTAAATCCGCTAACACCTGCACCAATAGCTAAAGCAAGCGTACCTTTTTTGTTGATGGGTCTGTCGTGAAACAAATATGCATTGACTCCAAAACTAAAATAACCTTGAGTAACGCCTTGTGGAAGCAACTGAAATCTATCATGATTGAAATCTAAAACCACATGATCAATTCTTTCTGGACCATCACTGTAGGCAGACCAATTAAAATACCTAAACAGCCCTTGAGCGTTGTGTTTGGACACAAGAGCCAAGAGTAAAAACAATATGATTAATTTAAATAGCTTCATTTAGTTTAATAATTTTTGCCAATTCCAAGCATGTTTAAGTGCATCTGCAAGAGAATATTGAGGTTTCCAATTTAATGAGGTAACAATTTTTGTATTGTCTGCATAAATTTGAATAGCATCACCTTCACGTCTTTCACCAAATTGATAACTTAAAGAAGTTTCGTTCACTTTTTCGAAAGTTTGAATAACTTCCAGAACACTAGAGCCAACACCTGTGCCAACATTAAAAACTTCAATATTTTGAGAACTTTGCATTTTATTATCCAAAGCCAAAACGTGGGCATTTGCTAAATCGCACACATGAATATAATCTCTAATACAAGTGCCGTCTTGTGTAGGGTAATCATTGCCATGAACAGTTAGCATTTGTCTAATACCAGCAGCTGTTTGAGTAATATATGGGACTAAATTATTCGGAACACCAATGGGCAATTCGCCAATTAATCCAGAAGGATGTGCTCCAATTGGATTGAAATATCTCAAAAGTGTGATGTTGATTTCCGGATGAGCCGAAGCGGTATCTCTACAAATTCTTTCGCAAACTTGTTTGGTATATCCATAAGGAGAGGCTGTATAACCAATTGGAGTCGATTCCAAAACAGGCATTTTTTCTGGCTCTCCATACACCGTGCAAGAAGAAGAAAACACAAAATTGGATACTCTATTTTCTAAACAAACTTCTAGGATAGAAACCAAAGACTGTAGATTGTTTTGATAGTATTTTAGGGGATGATTTACCGATTCGCCAACTGCTTTGTCGGCTGCAAAGTGAATCACACCAACAGGTTGATGTTTTATAAAAACTTGACTTAATTGATTTTTATCCGCACAATCAAAATTGCAATGAATCATTTTTTGATTTGTAATTTGCTCCAATCTATCTAAGATAAATGATTCAGAATTTCTAAAATCGTCAATAATGATGGGAGTGTATCCCGATTCTATAAGTGCTACAACAGTGTGCGAGCCAATAAATCCAGCACCACCAGTTACTATTATATTTCCTTTGTTTTCCATAATTTTGTAAATGTAAAAGTAGTGATTCTACTTCGTAAACTCAAAATAATATTACAAAAAAAGGTCGCACGTGAAACGTTGCGACCTTTCTAACCAATGAAACAACTCAATAAACCTATATCGTTGTTTGAAATCCATAATTTAGTTCATACCCAATGACTTCTTTTTGAAATCATATTTATTTTTCAAAGCAATCACCAATCTTGCTTGCTTGATTTTTGAAGCTTTGATAAGTGTTGTTTTTTCATTGCTCTCAAGGATATCTAATATCTCTTGTTGAACTTCTAAGGGCATTTTTTTCATTTATTAATCTGTCAATTAATTCGACTGCAAAGGTAAATAAAGTTTAGTTTAATAAAAAAGCAAAAAAGTGTTAATTTTAAGTTAAATCGAATATTTGATATAATAATTTAAAATTTTAATCAATTGCAACATATTTATCTTTGTTTTTTAATATTTGCAACATATTATTCTAGAAAAACAAATAAAAAACACAATTTTTGTCGAATAAATACAAGTTTTTATCTACAAAATTGATGTTTTAAGGAGTTTTTTACGATTAGAATCATCGCTTATTCAATTTTTAGATACAAAATTTAAAGTTGAGTAAATATTTCAAACTAAGATTATATGGTTCAAAACAATTTAAAATAGTTTTTTTACCCACTTTACTTCAAAAGACTATCTTTGTTCGCTCAAAATATTTAATATGGATTTTTGGATTAAAGCGGCTCAACTTTTATTGAGTTTATCTATACTTATTGTGCTTCACGAATTGGGGCATTTTATTCCTGCTCGAATTTTCAAAACGAGGGTAGAAAAATTTTACTTGTTTTTTGACGCAGGCTTTAGTTTGTTGAAGTTCAAAAAAGGGGAAACTGAATACGGAATTGGGTGGTTGCCTTTGGGTGGATATGTGAAAATTGCGGGTATGATAGACGAAAGTCTAGACGAAGAGCAACTTAAAAAAGCCCCAGAACCTTGGGAATTTAGATCTAAACCTGCTTGGCAAAGATTGATTATTATGTTGGGCGGTGTCACAGTAAATTTAATTCTTGGGTTTTTTATTTACATGATGTTGCTATTTGTATGGGGACAAGATTACGTAAAACCTGGTGATGTAATTCATGGATTTGCTGCTTCTCCTATAATGGAAGAGTTGGGATTTCAAGATGGAGATCAGGTATTGAAAATAGATGGAAAAGTGCCTTTTAATGTATTAGATGTAAACAAAGAGATTCTTTTTCATGATGTCAAAACCATCGAAGTGATGCACCCTGACGGAACAGTTGAAACCTTAAAGGTAAAAGAAGGTACAGATATGGATTTGTTTCAAGCAGGCGAAATGCAACCTTTTAGCCCGAGAATTAAAAGAGCTGTTTTTGATAGTGTATTTGCAGATTCACCCGCTATGAAAGCAGGGTTCCAAAATGGAGATAAAGTAATCGCAGTTAATAATAATGAAGTAGTTTATTGGAATGAACTTACTGAAGTGGTTCAGAGCAGTAAATCTAAAGAAATAAGTATAACAGTTTTAAGAAATGATAGTTCTTTGACTTTAAGCGTAATTCCTGACGAAAAAGGAACTATCGGAGTTCAGAACAAAACTAAACCTGAAGAGGTTCAAATTATTAGCCACAAAGACTACGGTTTTGGAGAAAGTTTGGCAAAAGGTTTTTCTTATGGAATCGGCACTTTGAATGATTATATTACTCAGTTTAAATTTGTATTTACGAAAAAAGGATCTACTGGAGTTGGAGGTTTTGGAGCGATTGGAGGTCTTTTTCCAAGTGCTTGGGATTGGCAAGTGTTTTGGGAGCGAACTGCATTTATCAGTATCATTTTGGCATTTATGAACATCCTTCCTATTCCTGCATTGGATGGAGGACATGTTTTGTTTTTGATTTATGAAATGATTTCTGGAAAAGCGCCAAGTGATAAATTCCTTACAAGAGCTCAAATAATCGGAATGGTCATCTTATTCAGTTTGTTGCTTTATGCCAATGGATTGGATATTTACAGATGGTTGACAGGCGGATAGTTCTATTTTAGGAAGTTATATAAATAAATATCTAGAACGGATATCCAATACCAAGATTAAATTGCGGTCTGTAATAAGGTCTTCTTTCTTCATTATTGGGGGCGTCCCATATCCATCTTTCGCCTTTAGTAATTGCAGGATTTCTAATGGGTAAAGCAAAGTCCAACCTTATCATAAAAAAGTCTAAATCGAATCTGAGACCGAGCCCACTGCCAATAGCAATTTCGGAAACAAACTCATTTCTATCAAATTTACCTCCTGTTCTCACGGGGTCTTCGTTTATTGTCCAAATATTTCCAGCATCCACAAACAAAGCACCTTCTACCCAACTGATCATTGGAAAACGAAGTTCGATATTGGCTTCCAATTGAATATCTCCAATTTTATCAAATCTAAAGTTGGGATCTGTATAACTTCCCGGCCCTAAGGTTCTCGCTTTCCAAGCCCTCATTCCGTTGGCACCTCCAGAGAAAAAACTTTTTTCAAAGGGAATAGCTTCATTCAAATTAGACAAAGGCACACCAATACCACCGGCAACTCTGTAAACTAATTTACTTTTTTGAAATACCGGCTGGTAATATCTTAAATCACCAGAAATTTTTACAAATTGAGCAAATCTGATATTAAACAAATTATAACTCTGCAAACTATCATTATCATAAGGTCTGTCTAATAAATTATAGGCACCTCTCAATAAATTTCCAGCAGTTTCGAGCGTTGATTGAAAATAAAAAGTGTTTTTTACTTTTCTATCATTTTGACCATTGTAAATAAAAGAGGCTTTTCCTCCTGCAATAATGTGATCCTGATAGCTAGCAGCCAAAAATCTATCATTCAACTCGTTAATTCTATTTTCAAATTCTTGAGATTTTTCAATGGCAATTGCTGAAACAATAAGGGGGTAAAATCTTATCGTAATTGGAGCTGTTTCGTGATAAATCCACCCAAAAGAAAATTCCTCAATACCTCTTTTAAAATCAGGTCTTCTTTGATAATTGACGGAAGCAGAAATTTCAGTTTGCGGACTTGATAGTTTTGATTTTAATAACTTTTCTAAAGGTGATTGTATAAAAAGTAATTTAGGAAGTGTCAGTGATAATTTAGGGCCAAACTCTGCGGTGTTGAAAGTGTTTGCAATACCGCTAACGGTGGAAACTTCTGAACCAAATGTAGCAGCGCTATCAGAAGCGAAGAGTAGTCTTTGCATTTCCAAACCGCCTGACATAGAAATTCTTAATCTTTCTGCACCTCCAAATAAATTACTATGTGTATAGGTCATACTTCCTTCTACTCCAAAAAGTCCATTGGTATGCGTGCCATCTGCTGCAATATTAAAAGTTTGAGATTTTGATGGTTCAAGATATATTCTCACTCTCAAATCACCTTGAATAGTATCATATTTCATAGATACGGTTCTGTAATTACCAAGTGACATGAATTTTTTGTAGGTACCTTCTTCCTTTGTTTTTTGGTACAATTCACCTTCATCAAAAAGTACGCTTGATGCCAATAAAGTAGGCTTCAATTTCATTTCATATTTGTGCTTTATCTCTATACCATCGATATTCAACGTTTTATATGTTGTGTATTCGTCATCTTTAATCTCAAAATCTGGATATATTTCTATAATTCCAATTTTGTATGCTTTGTGCGGTTTGTCGAGCATGGTATCTTTTGCAAAATCTTTGTATTTAAAATTTTGAATACCGAGACTAATAGAAAGTTTGTGGTCACCTAATGTTGAATCAACTCTAAAAAAAATAAATTCTTTGTTGAAATAATAAAATCCATTTTCAGATAAGTGCTTGGTGATTCTTACTCTTTCTTGCTCCATTAAATCTGTGTCAAAATTTGCACCTACTTTTATCAATGAATCTTTTTGCAACGCATTCAGAACATTTGAAATCTTTTGGTCTCTAATATCCCAAGTATAAGTTTGAATTTTATGCGGTTTATTTGGTGTAACTCTATAAATTACATTTGCTTTTTGTTTGTTTTTTTTCTTGTTAGAATTTTGGTCTAGTAATACAATTTCAGATTTAACTTTATTATTGAAATAACCTTTTTTGATGAGGTATAAACTCATCTGTTGTTCTGTTTTTTGTATTTTTATGGAATCCAAAATTACTGGAGCTTCACCAGCGGTTCGGAGTTTTTCTCCAAAAGTCTTTTTGCGCTCTACCAATTCCTTTGGTCTGTAAGAAGGGTTTTTAGTTAATTTCTTTTCGTTTTTGGATTCAATTTTTTCATTTTTTTGAATTGCCTTTTCTTTGTTTTTGGCTATTTTTTTATCAATTCTATTTTGATTTGTTTGGTTGTACAACCACAAATAAAATTTTCCGATAATCATTTTCCTATTAGGTTTTTGTTTGATAATCGGACTCAAGTCATCGTTAGATATACCAGTTCTGTTTACTATATTTACTCCTACAATAGTGTCGTTGGAAATAATTATTTGGTTTTCTTTTAATAAATATTGTCCTTCTGGAACATACTTTACCTGACTACAAGAAGTCGCAGATAAAAACATTATAGAAATGGCTTGTATGAATTTTAAACAGGACTAAATAAAATGATATTTTAAAACTTTTCTCAATGAATGAATATAAAATTTCTAATTTTGAGCAAATCTAAGGAACATTTCACAAAAGTATGCTTACACACAATGAAATAAAATTTATAAATGCACTTCAAAGAAAAAAAGAACGCATAGAAAACGGACTATTTGTGGTAGAAGGTGTAAAAATGATTGATGAGTTACTTCAGTCTGATTACGAAATAGAAGCACTTTACAGCACTTCGGATACGTTTTTGCAACATTCTTTTTCAAAAAAAATTAATAAATCTCAACTAGGCCGTATTTCCAATTTCAGTAAAGCAAATGAAGCGCTTGCCTTGGTGAAAATTCCTAAAGAAAAAAATCCCAACCTTCAAAAAACGAGCATTATTCTTGAAGACATCAACGATCCAGGAAATTTAGGAACGATCATACGAACTGCCAATTGGTTTGGGATAGACCAAATAATTTGTTCTCCAAATTCTGTAGATTGCTACAATCCAAAAGTAGTGTCCGCCACTATGGGGGCGATTTTTAGAACGGAAATTTTTTACGCGGATATCGCAACATTTATTTCAGAAAGTACAATTCCATCTTATGGTGCACTTTTGGAAGGAGAAAAACTACCTCAAACCAACTTTCAAAAACCTTGTCATTTGATTTTTGGAAGCGAAAGTCATGGTTTGTCCAAAAAAATCATTGATTTGCTCGATTACAAAGTAACCATTCCCGGAACTGGAGCCTCAGAATCTTTGAATTTGGGTATTGCAGTTGGGATATTTTGTAATCAGTTTTTCAATTACGTATAGAATCACTAAAAAAGTTTGCGAACACCTCTACCTGATTCAAATTACTAAAATAAAAATACTATTACGCTTCCTAAACCTAGGCAGTGTCGCATTCCATTCTAACATTTATTATAATTTTTATTTTTTTAATTGAAAATAAGGATGTACAATAATAACTAGTTATGATATACCTAGCCTCCAAAAAAGCAATTATATTATCAATATGGATTTCTTTAGCTTTTCTTGGGCTTTCAATTTTTTTTCATTCTATTTATCAAGAAAGTAGGATGAATGATTCTTATTCTTGGATTTATGAAATTACTATTTTTTTGTATTTGGCCGTGTACTTAATTTTATTCACTAATAATTTTATAACGAAGAAAATTAACAACCATCTATTAATTAGTGCTTTAGGAACGCTTTTGAGTTCTCTACTTTTAATTTATGTAATGATTTCATTTCTTTTAGAAGAACAAATGGTGGATTTTTTAGACATTATTTTCATTTCATTTTTTGTTTTTCTAAATCTGATGATTGTACTAATAAAAGATTTTTCTACATTAATATCTAAGAATGCCACCGCCATCTCGAATGACCCTAAGCAATAAAAAAAGTTGGTTTAAATCTACAGGACAAAATCTATTATAATCAAATTATGTCGAATGATGGTTACGATTTTTTATGGGTTAATTGAAGAAAAGAATGTTGAATAGAATACACATCAGGTTATAAAATAAACTTTAAAAGAAATTCATTTTTCAAGTTCTTTACAGACCCAATGCACGTCCAATTCTCTATTATGATTGACGGGATAGTTCTATTATATCTTCAGAAATGTTTTTTAACCATAAATTTTATGGCAAAAGCCCCTAATACTATATAAACTAAGGCTATAGTAGTGAGGACTATGATTAATGAATTGAATTTAGTAGAGAGATAATCATCAAGAGATAAATTTGAAGGATTAATAAAAACAGGATTTTCATCAACTTGAAATGAATGGTTTTTTTCAAAATCTTTAACAGCTAACTTATAATTGTCTATCTTGTGCTGGTTGCTTTCAATTGAACCTCCAATTTTTGATTTGTTTATCAACGCTATTTCAAAATTTTCGATTTCAAATAATTTATTGAGATCACTATATTCAATTACTGCAAAATATTTTACTTTTTGGAGTGTTCCACCTAGTGGAAAAATAGGAAAAACAATCGATTCTATAGTAGTAGTGGATACGCCTCCTTCTTTTCGTTTGATGTCATTTCTATAATATCCAAATTGGTTTTTGTTTACATAAATATCTTCAAAACTTGCATAACCTTTTGTATTGATTTTTGATGTATCAGTTATTGATATTTCAGAATAAATTTCTCCAAATAACTTGCAATTGAGATACTCATTTGCTCCAATCTTGTTGCCCCAAATAATGAACGCCCAAAAGGCAATAACTGGAGTAATATAAAATGGATTCAAAATATGTAAAGATGCTTTTGGATTAAATTTTTGATACCAAGAATTAAAAATAGAAGCTATTCCCAAACTAATGATTAAAGGAGCAATAATGAAACTTAATATTCCTGCTAAATATTTACTTTCATAATCATAAAAATACATTCCCAAAAAGAATGAGGCAATTCCAACTAATGGAAAAGAGAGTAAAAGAGCACTGTTAAATAGAAGTTTCATTATCGGTTTTTTTAAATGAAATAGAAAGTTTAATTCTAAACAAAAAAAGGTTGCCATATGTATGCTTGGCAACCTTTAATATTAGTTTAAATCTAGTTTTTACCCATTGTTTTTAGTAGGTCTAAATCTTTGTAGGAAAGAAGTAAGTGGTTGGATTTTTCTGGTTTGTATCCAAACTTTTCCTTCTCCAGAAAATCTACAGACAAATCCTTCTCCTGATAAGAAAAGAGATTTATAGCCTCCCACTTTAGAAACTTTGTATTCTAATCCTTCTGTAAAAGCAACGATGTGTCCTGTATCAACAACATATCCATCTTTTACATCAATTTCCAAAATTCCTCCATAACTATTAAACCATAAATCACCTTGTCCTGAAGCTTTGATTAAAAATAGTTTTTCCCCCGAAAAGAATCCTTTTATCAATCCTTGCCATTTGGTAGCAATATCAATAGCAGGATCGGAAGCAACGAATGCAGAATTTTGTAAAAATATCGTTTGGTTGTCGAGATAAATGTGCTCCATATCTCCTGGCGATGCAGGTGCAATAGTGATTTCGCCCGCTCCGTTCTGTGCAGTAAACTCATTGATAAAGATAGATTCACCTGTTAAAAGTCTTTTGAAACCACCTTTAAACTTTGTTTTCATATTCACGTTCGTATCCATAGTTGCCATTGCAGATGCTTCAACTTTTATGGTCTTACCAGCAGGTAATTGTACCGTAAGGAAAGCGTAATCTGGCTTATGATCGAACTTAAAATCAAATTTTTCCATTTTTGTATTATTTTTTACGTTTGTTCAACTGTATTTTTTCTACAGCGACTCAAAACTAATTTGTTTATCTTATTTAATTTAAGTTTATCTTGCTCTAAGACTTGGTCCAATAGCGGCTCCAAAACTATTTGGATTGTGTGATTGACACCATAGAGTTCCTTTTCCTTTGAACCTTGCTACAAATCCTTCGCCTCCAAGCATAGAAGACACCCAACTGCTTCCTGCTTTAGAAAGTTTCCATTCTAGAGAAGATTCAAAAGCTACAATATGACCAGTATCTACGATGTATTCACCATCTATTTCGATTGGATAAATTTCGCCATAAGCATTTACCAAAACTTTTCCTGTTCCATTGGCATTAATCCAAAAGAAATTTTCTCCTCCCAATAATGCTTTTCCGAATCCTTGCCAGTTCAAATCAATTTCAATTCCAGGTTCAGAAGCCATATAGCCACCTCCTGAGATGATTAATTTTTCGCCATTGAGTTCTTTTACAAACATATCCCCTGGTAATGTTGCCGCTAAATAAACTTCACCTCCATTAGCACTTGGTGTGAAATGATTGATGAAAAAACCTTCGCCTCCCAACATTCTTTTCAGACCTTTCATTATACCGCCTTTACCTTTTTTGTGAGTGGTAGTTTCGATGGTCATATCATTACTCATCGCAACCATCGCCCCGCCTTCAGCAGTGAGGACTTCTCCGGCTTCCATTACTACTTTAGCAACAGAACTTCCTGGTCCCATTTGTATATCTATCTTCATTGTAATTTCTTTTTTAGTTGATTAATTAAAGGTTTCTATTTACCCAACTTGCTAAACCAGCAAAACTTCTCGTTTGGATAATTATTTTACCCTTTCCTTTCACTCTCATCACAAAACCTTCACCACTTGTAAAACTAGAAATAATTCCACCTGCAAGTTGTGTTTTGATTTCGAATCCCGGAGGGTAAGCCACTAAGTGATCTGTGTCAACGATGATTTCTCCATCAACTTCTTTTTCTAACAAACCTCCATAAGCACCAAATACAAATTTACCTGTTCCTTCCACTTTAAGTCTGAAAAGACCTTCTCCTCCAAACCAAGAATGGAATCCAGCCCATTTCATTTTGAGTTTCACCGTAGGTTCAGAACAGATATAGGCGCCAGGTTGCATAAAGAAAGATTCTCCTTCTTTAAGTTCCATCAACATAATATCTCCTGGAAATCCTTGAGTAAGGGTTAATCTTAGTGTTTCTTGTGTTGGGTTTGAAAATTCATTGACAAACAAACTTTCTCCACCAAAGAATTTTTTTCCGAGTCCTCTAAAAAATCCACCATTAAATTTGGCTTTCATTTCCATTTGAGCACTCATACTCGCCATAGCATCCGATTCTGCAATGAATGACTCTCCAGGAGCCAAATCTACGTGTAGATATCCAAATGCTGGTTTTCCTGCAATTTCTATATTCATAATTTATTTAAGTTAATTAATTAAAATTGAGTATAAACTTACAAAAAAATAGAGTTATAGAAAATTTAAAAGTGATTTTTTAATGTACATATAATATTTGAGTGTGAACAAATCCAAAGAATGGGTGAAAATTTTAAAACATAAAATAGTTCTTACCAAAAAGAAGGTCTCTTAATCGTATTTATATTAAAAAATCTAAACAGTTTTTGATGAAAATGATATACTACCTCGGTACTTCCACTTTTTTAATAATTTCCTGAATCACCAACATAGCGTCCATTCCTTCCATTTCTGCTTCTGGCGTTAGTATAATTCTGTGGTTCATAACGTGATATGCAACAAACTGAACATCATCTGGAATCACAAAATCTCTTCCTCTTATCGCTGCCATAGCCTTTGAAGCTTTTAGCATCGACAAAGAAGCTCTCGGTGAAGCTCCCAAATAGATTTTTCCGTGAATTCTTGTTTCGTGTGTAATTTCAGAAATATATTTGATAATGGCATCTTCAATTCTAACGCCTTCAATAGTTTCTTGAATTTTCTCTAAATCTGTTTTGGTAAAAACACTCGGGATTTTATCAAAATCTATACGAGTATTGTTTTTATATCTTTTCAAAATTTCTTGCTCCTCAGAAAGAGTAGGGTGAACTAAATTAATTTTGAATAAAAAACGATCTAATTGAGCTTCTGGCAATCTATATGTCCCTTCTTGTTCAATAGGATTTTGAGTGGCAATTACCAAAAATGGAAAGTCTAATTTGTAGGTTGTTCCATCATACGTAATTTGTCTTTCTTCCATTACTTCAAAAAGTGCTGCTTGTGTTTTTGCTGGCGCTCTGTTGATTTCATCTATCAGTGCAATGTTTGTAAAAATAGGCCCTTTTTTGAAATTAAAAGCGCTGTCTTTCATATTGTAAACAGAAGTTCCAATAATATCAGAAGGCATCATATCGGGCGTAAACTGAATCCTTGAAAAATCTACCGATAAGGTTTGAGCCAATACTTTTGCAGTAAGTGTTTTGGCAATTCCAGGCACACCTTCAAGCAAAACGTGACCACCACTGAAAAGTCCTATGAGTAATAAATCTACCATTTCGTATTGACCAATTAAGTACTTTGCAATTTCTGCTCTTGCTTGCGTTACTTTTTGGTTTACTATACTCAAGTCGATTCGTGGTGTCCCAAAACTTGGTGTAGCATAAGACTCGTGACTTGGTGGTATTTCTACTTTTGGCATTTCAGGTGTTTCATTCACTGGTGGAACTACCAAATTTTCTTCGTTTGTAGCTGGAACTGGATTTGGATTCGTGTTTTCGTTTTCCAAGTTCTCGTTTTCGTTGTTTTTATTTTCTTCCATAATTTTATTTTTTTAGTCTTTAGTTGTTAGCGCTTAGTTGTTAGCGGTTAGTTGTTAGTGATTAGTTGTTAGTGATTAGTAGTTAGCGCTTAGTCCTTAGCAGTTGGTGTTTTGTATTCTAAAAACCTCGAACTCCAAACTCCAAACCCCGAACTCCGAACCCCAAACTCCGAACCCCAAACTCCGAACCCCGAACTCCGAACCCCGAACTCCGAACCCCGAACTCCGAACCCCGAACTCCAAACCCCAAACTCCGAACCCCAAACTCCGAACCTCGAAACCCCAGACCTAACTCCAAATACATTTTTAGTTGCATTTTTTATAAAAGTATTCTAGCATTATGTGCAGTTCTATTAACTCTTTTTCGGTAAATTTATTTGTTTTTGCTTTTTTAAATGTGGTAAATATCTCTTTTATTTTTTCTTCCGAAATTCCTGATTTTTCTGAAATTCTTGTCACTATCTGTGGATCTTTTTTACTTATATTAATGTAATACTTATCTCTCAAGAAAGCAACAAATATAAGAAACATATGATTCACCAATTTGTTATGTTGTTTTTGCTGAAAGTACAATTTACTTACCACATCAATAAACTCTAAACTAGAATTAGCGTTGGCCGGAATAGGAGGAATAATTTTTTGTTTTCTTTTACTAAATACAATCATATAAATCACCAATCCAATCAACATTAAAATAAATGCAGTAAAAAGAGCAGGATGACTGATGATGTATTCTAAAGGACTTTTTCTAGAGTATTGTGGTGGAATCTTATTGATTTTTGGTCTTGGAATTCCTCTATATTCAGAATATTTTCCAAAGTTTTGATGCCAATGAATGTTGTTTTCAGGAAAATGAGAAAATATATTTTCTGCATTGGTTTTACCATCTTTTGTAGCAATATTGATATTTGAAAAATTACCAGGTTGTGTGTGAACAATCATAAATCCACCCCCATAAGCTTTCATCACACAATTGTAATGACCTTCGCTGGAAGAAATTCTAATATGCGAATCACCGAGTTTGGAATCGTCAAAAAAGTTATAAATCGTATATTTTGGATGCCCGTGAAAATTAATTTCTTCATTAAGCAGTTCCAGAGGCTTGTTTTTTCTGAATTTGGGATGTTCAAAGTTTACATATAATAAAGTATCGTAAAAATAATGCTCTATAAAATTGGAATAATCTGAGAAATCTTGAGCAAAATAAGTAGCAAAAACATCAGAACTTACAAAAGCATAATTGCCTTCATTTACGAAATCAATAAGGTGGTTTCTATCGTCATAATTTAGGTAAAAATATTCTGAAATATTAATGTATAAATTAGGGTGTCCGTTTACCTTTTCTTTAGGTAACAAAGACTTTAATGTAATAGAATCTGTAGTTTGTATTGTTTTGATGGAAATGGTTTTCTCGTATGACTTCAACAAATTATAGAGTAAATAAGTCCCAGTTGGGTTGATTGGCTTACCCACTTGGGTAGTGTCTTTTTCATTTTTTTCAGGTTCATTTTGAGAACTAGATCCAGAACTAAAAAAGTAAATACCAAAAAGCAGGAGCAAAATTGCTCCACCGATAATAAGGTATTTTGTATTTTTATTCAATTGCGTTTAATTATTAATTTCTTTGAGAAGTTGTTTGAATTTGGGTTCAACACTTTCATACAATGATTTGGAGATAGCATAATTTCCATACCATACCACATCATACACAGAAACTACTTCATTGAACAATTCAAATTGTGGTTTGCTTCTCATTTCCATAAGGTAGGAATAATTGGTTTTCTCTCTTTCCCATTTTATCCAGTCTTTTGTTGCTAAATCTTTTATTATAAAAATAAAATAAATCCTTATTGCCTCTCTATAATCTTCATTGGCAAGAGCCTGCTTCCAACCTTCTTTCTAATTCAGATTTAGGAATTTCAGAAGGTGGTGTTTCATCAAAATTTACTTCAATTTTGGCACCTGAATCACTTCCTTTAAAATGAAGAAAAAAGTAATACACTAAAAAGATGATTAAACCTCCTACAACGATATAAGCAATTATTTCTAAGACTTTATAAACGCCATCACCAGAAGAAGAGTCACTATTTCTTTGTTTACTTTTTTTAGGTTTTTTAGGTTCAGTTGGCTTTTTCGGTTTTTTTATATTGCTATAGGTTTCCTCTTTATCTGGTTTAGAATTATATGTATTTTCTTGATATTCATAATTATCATATTCTTCATCGTATTCGTAATCTTCGTTTTCAAAATTTTGATATTCGCTATATTCTCCTTTTGCATCTTCTTTATCGTAATCGTAAAAATCTCCCTCTGGGGCTTTTTCATTCGTGAAATCTTTAGGCTCAAAATTGATTTCTCCACTTCCTGAACCTCCAGAAGATTCCTTTTTGAGTTTCCCTTTTAAAGAATTCCACTTTTCTTTACTAAACTCTTTTTTATCAGGATTAGATTTAAGGTATTCATCTTGAGATTTTTGGGCATAACAAACAGGGTGATTCAAAAGTAAAATCACCAACAAAAACAAAAGAGACGCTATTTTACCAGTATTCACCTTCATCCGCAGATTCGTAAACTTTACTTTCTTTTCCAAATTTCTTGAGTTTCAAAAACATTCCTGTCGCTTCTTCTTTTTCTGACGTAGAATAAAACATCATAATGAATCCTATTATAAATATAGGAAAAATCAAATGACACAACAGAATATAAATTGATGCATCCACAATGATAAAAACGTATTGAGGATTTTCTGCTATAGGCAATACGAACCACTCCAATGCAATATCTTTAAAGATATCTATTGGTAAAGCCACAAAACTATAAATAATAAATAATGTAATTAACAAAGCACCAAACAAACCGACTCCGCTCATAAATGCTTTGAAGGGAATTGAAAAACCTTTTTGTAATGCCTCACCAAATTTCATATCTTTTCTAACTGTTATTGGTATAAACCACATAAACAACAACGGACTTAATAAGCCTATAAAAATCATCAAACCAAAAGGTGCTTTTACGCTTATCATTCCTAAAATCAAAAAGGCTATGAAAATTGGAATTATAGCACGTAGCAACAATTTGAAATAAGAACGAATACTTGGCTCTAGGTTTTTGCGAACCATTGTTCTAAACAAATAGATGACACTATATGTATTGATGGTAAATATAAAGGTTTGAAACAGAAACAAATCCCAACTAAAATATTCATTCCAAGTAAATAACACTTCAAGATTTTCAATAATTTTCTCTGCCCTTGTCATAAATGGGAGTCCAAAACCCTCTGCCACGTGACTGTAATGATAGTATTGAACCCTATCGAAAAGTAGATAAACATAAATTAAATTGAGTGGTGTAGTAATCAAAAATAACTTTAGGTAACTTCCTAATAATTTGGCATAACTCATAAATGTATCTGAGAAAATTTCTCCAACATCTTTTATTTTATAAAAATCTATTTCTTTTTTGGATTTGTATTGAGGGTTTTCCGAAACTTTTCCATCAAAATTTTGCTTTCTTGCCAATATAAATGGATAAATGACAAAGTAAAACAAAACGATAGCAAAACATAGCATAATAAACAACCATTTAAGACTATTCGGCCATTCACTTTCCAGTGGGTCACCTTCTATTGTAATTACTGTATGTCTTGTTGCATATCCTTCAATAAATGCTGCTAAAAGAATAAATGGAACGATACCAATCATCATTTTTACACCTCTTTTGGCGCTGATAATGAGCGATTGCAAACGCGTTAAAGTACCTGGAAACAAAAGGCCATTACCCATAGTAATACCCGCAGCTGCTGCAAGAATAATTGCAGGGATCTCAAAAGCACCGTGAATCCAAATAGTAAGAAAAGAAGCCATTGTAAGACCTCTAACCACATAAAACCACTGAAAAGCACCTACCATAATGGCATTAAAAAACAAGAATATTCCAGAACCTAAAGAGAAAAAGAATCCTAAAACAAAAGTCATAAATGCTACTCTCATATTGTTGATTGCAATATTCCCAAAAGACAAAGATTCTGGTCCGTGTCCATATACATTCATAGGTTTTCCGTCTGCAATATTTTGTTCAGCCATTGCTACGTATCCATCTCCAATTACAGAACCCAAAAAATCTTCATTATCATAAGTGGAGACGATTCCAATGAGCATTCCGATGGCGAAAATGAGAAAAGCAACCAATAAATTTTTTCTTGCTCTGTACATTTCAAGAGGTAAATCTGTAGTCCAAAATTTTATAAATTTGGAAAAAGGCTCTCTCTTTTTTTTATATAAATCATGAAAAACCCTTTGGGCAAGAGAATTTAGATAAACCCTTACAGACCTTTTGGGATAATGGGTGCGAGCGAAGGAAAGATCGTCTGTAATTTCAACAAAAAGTTGACTCATCTCATCAGGGTCATTCTGTTGAGTCTTGGACATCTTTTCAAATTTTGCCCATTTCTTTTTATTTTGGTTGATAAATGATGTTTCTTTCATGACATTTCAAAAAGTCAGCGCATAAATGTATAAGGAATTTAAATAAAAACAAATCAAAAAGTGAATGAAATTTAAAAATAGATGTTATTTTTGAAGAATTCTTAATTTAAAATTAAATTGAAAACCGCTGAAATAGTAACATCTCACAATGTAGTAATACAATACGAAATGGCTCCCATTATCAGTCGTGTAGTGGCTAGTATTTTGGATTTTATTATTGTAATTTTCTATTTTATCCTTATCAATATTTTATTTGCAAGTGTTTTGAGCGTTCAAGTTGCTTATGACGATTTCAATAATGTTTCAGTTCTTTTTTTATATATAATGCTTTTGCCAGGATTCTTTTATTCTTTTTTATCTGAAGCTTTGCTTGGAGGTCAAACTTTAGGTAAAATGGCTTTGGGTATTAGAGTGCTTAATGTTTCGGGAGATAATGCAACCATTGGAGATTTATTTTTGAGATGGATCTTTAGAATTATCGATATCATTGCAACCATTGGTGCTTTGGGTTTAATTGTAGCACTATCAAACGAAAAATCACAAAGATTAGGTGATTTAGTAGCCAATACAATACAGATAAAACTAAAACCCTCTAAAGAATTCAGCATAGTTGACATTTTGAATATCAAAAGCAGTAAAGATTATGTGACAACCTATCCCAATGTGACACAAATGAGCGATCAAGATATGTTGCTTATAAAAAATGCGATGGATAGATTGAAAAAAAATCCTAATGATGCACATAAATCACTTGTAAGAGAAATCGCTGACAAAACTGCCGAAAAACTTGGTCTTTCAGAAACTCCTGAAAAAAAAATAACCTTTCTCAAAACAGCACTTCAAGACTATATTGTCTTAACAAGATCTTAATTTTATTCTACCATGAGTATTTTATATGTAGTTCCCACACCTATTGGAAATCTAGACGATATGACTTTTAGAGCCATCAAAACATTGCAGTTGGTGGACTACATTCTTGCCGAAGATACCAGAACAAGCGGTTTTTTGTTGAAACATTTTGAAATTACGACTCCAATGCGAAGTTACCACATGCACAATGAGCACAAATTGGTAGAAGGAATTGTTTTGCAAATCAAGGAAAGCGAAAATGGGTTTGCCTTGATTACAGACGCAGGGACACCAGCCATTTCAGACCCGGGGTATTTGTTAGTTAAAAAATGTATCGAAGAAGGTATAAAAATCGAAACACTTCCTGGCGCTACAGCCTTTGTTCCTGCGTTAGTAAATAGTGGATTTCCTTGTGATACCTTTTATTTTGAAGGTTTTTTACCTCAAAAAAAAGGCAGACAAAAGAAGTGGACAGAACTTTCTTCGATAGATAAAACCATTGTGCTTTATGAATCTCCATATAGAATTGTGAAATTACTAAATGAAGCCAAAGAATACTTTGGAGAAAACTGTGCTATTTCTGTTTCTCGAGAAATTTCCAAAAAGTTTGAAGAAACAGTTCGTGGTACTCCAGACAAAATTTTAGGACACTTCTCCAAAAAAGACCCAAAAGGTGAATTTGTAGTTGTTTTGAAAAAGTGAATAAATCGCTAGAAAGTTTTCAGTCTGACAGTTCAAAAAAAATCTACATTATATTGTGATTAAGTTTAATTTCATTACATTTGAAAATATTTTATAATTTTAATTCTTTTAAGCACTATGAATAAATCTATATTCAAAAGTATTGTATTTACTATACTGTTCTCATTATCAGGAAATTTATTTTCGCAGTTTGTAGAGAATAAGGGGCAGGTTTTAGATAAAAATGAAAATTTCGTTTCTGACGTAAATTTCTATTATGAATTAGAAAATACAGCGCTTTACTTTCATAATAATAAAATTGTTTATTCATTTATTGAGTTGGATCCAATTGATGAGAAAATGTATGCAGACAATCGAGAATTATTAGACAGTCTAAAAAGAAGTAGGGGCGCTACTCAATACAGAATGGATATGGAGTTTGTAGGGTCTAATGAAAACATTGAAATTATAAAAGGAGAAAAAATTGTAGGAGATATTCATTTTTACCTTAATAAAAGAAATGGAATTAGAGATGTTGGGTCTTATGAATCGATTACATACAAAAATATATATGACAATATTGATGTGATTTTTTATCAAAATAGTAAAGGTTTAAAATACGATTTTATATTAAATGAAGGAGCAAACATTGATGATATCAAAATTAATTACAATGGAGCTACTAATGTTTCATTAGAAGAAGGAAAAGTAATTATTGAAACACTTTACAAGACACTTGAAGAAGAAATTCCACTTTCCTATATAGATGGAGATTCAAAAATGAAATTGATGTATTTTATAAACTGATCGACTCTTTCCCAAAGTACATGGTATTTTTTCAACAAATGCTAAATCATTTAACACACTAACTATAGACCCTGTATTAGAATGGGCAACCTATTTTAACAATACTACTCCAACTACATCTTCATTAGATTATGCAAATAGTCATTTAGATGCTAATGGTAATTATTATATTTATGGACAAGCCTACAGCGCTGCTAATTCATATCCTGTAATTAGTCCAGGTGGATCTGCTTATACTGCAGTTTACAATTCAAATGCTGATTTATATATTGCAAAATTTGGTGCAAATAGGGCTTTAGTTTGGTCAACCTATTTTGGTGGAAGTAATGCTGACAACTCTTATGGTTCTAACGTAATGACAACCTTTGGAAACACCCTTCATATAGTCGGAGAAAGAGTTTCTCAAGATGCTCCCTTTGTTAACGGAGGGGGGTTTTATGTTGCTCCGCCAAGCAACAACCATGCACTTTGGGCAAGATTTAACATTACTACTGGAGCATTAGAACATTTGACAGGTATCGGAGGTATCAGAAAACCAAGCATTGAAATCAGTTCTGGAGGAAATGTTGGTATTATAGGACATGCATATAGTTTTGATAATCCATACGTAGTAAATAGAGCAGGAGCTTTTAATCAGCCTACTAATGGTGGATCTACAGATATGTTTTTTATGCTATTTAATTCATCATTTGTACAATCTTGGGGAACATTTTTAGGTGGTCCTGCACCTCAAGAAAGTTTTATGTTTAGATTTGACAATAGTAACAATATTGTATTTATTGGTGAATCGAGTTGGTTTGGGGCGAGTACTCCTGCTACGGAAAGGTTAGTTCAAAGACCTGGAGCTTATTATCAATCAGCTGGTGCGGGAGGTGTTGATGTTTTATTAGGAATGTTTAACGCTTCTGGAAGTTTAATTTGGAATACTTTATATGGTGGTGACAATAGCGATGCAAGATGGGCACAACAAGGTGGATATGCTAAATTATTAATTGATCCAACTACACAAGAAATTTTAATGTTTTGGAATACAACAAGTACAAACCTACCTGTTTTAAATGGTGGTGGTGGAGCCTATTATAAAACAGTTCCAACTCACGCCAGTTTTAACGGAAGCGGTTCATTTTGGAATTACGCAGCATACTTTGCTAAGTTTAACACTGCGGGTGCTTTAAGTCATGCTTCCTATTGGTATAATAGTACAAATGGAGATTTGATTCATGATGTCACATTTGGTGGATGTAACAAATTATATATTGCAGGAAGAACTGATTTTGCTTCTGCAACAACTATCCCATTAGCAGGAGGTTTTAACTTAGCGACTGGGGGTCAAGTTATTGCTATGCAAATGAACAGAAGTGCATTAAATGCAGAATGGTCTTCTTCATTATCAAATAATCCTGGCTATGGACCTTCTGTTGCTGGTAGAACAGATAACCCAAGGGTTTATTTTGCATCAGAAGGATATGATAACGTTGGTCCTACTGTTGATCCTGGGGGAGGAGCATATTATCAATCAAGTAATGTTAATGGTACAAGTGCCAATTTTATGATTTGGCAACTTCATCCTACACTTCCACCAGATGTAACTGGAACAACAACAATTTGTCAAGGACAAACAACAACCCTTACTGCTTCAAATGGTGCTGGGGCTCCATATAATTGGTACACTACTGCTTCAGGCGGTACATCATTTTTTACTGGTGCTGTTTATACCACTCCTGCTTTAGTTTCAAATACTACTTATTATGTTTCGTCAGGCACAGGATTATGCGCTAGTCCTAGAACACAAGTTGATATTACTGTAAATCCAGGACCTGCTGCTCCAACTATCTCCTCAAACTCTCCAGTTTGTGTAGGTGGAACTTTAAATTTGACATCCAATACTATTGCTGGAGCAACCTATTCTTGGACTGGACCTTCTTCGTTTTCTTCATCTGCAGAAGACCCTACAAGATCGCCCGTAACATTAGCAATGGCAGGAACATACAGTTGTACAGTTACTGTGGCAGGTTGTACATCTTCTGCAGCTACAACTTCAGTTATTGTAAACAATGCACCTGCAACCCCAGGGGCAATTTCTGGAACTACAACACCTTGTTCAGGAACTGCGCAATCGTATTCTATTACTGCAGTGCCAGGTGCTACAAGTTATACGTGGGCTTATTCAGGTGGCGGAACACCTTCTGGAACGGGAACTACTGCATCTTTGACTCCAACTTCTAACGGAACTTTAACAGTAACTGCTACGAATGCTTGTGGCACTTCTTCTAGCGCTTCTTTAGCAATAACTGTTTCTAATACTCCTGCTACTCCAGGAGCAATTTCAGGAACTGCTAATCCTTGTTTAGGAACTGCGCAATCATATTCTATTACTGCAGTGCCAGGGGCTACAAGTTATACGTGGGCTTATTCGGGTGGTGGAACACCAGTAGGAGGTGGAACTTCTGCAACTCTAACGCCTACTTCTAGTGGCACATTAACTGTAACTGCTACCAATGCTTGTGGTACTTCTGCTGCTACTTCTTTAGCAATAACAGTTGGAAATGCACCTGCTACTCCTGGTACAATTTCAGGAACTACAACACCTTGTTCAGGAACTGCGCAATCGTATTCTATTACTGCAGTGCCAGGTGCTACAAGTTATACGTGGGCTTATTCAGGTGGCGGAACACCAGTAGGAGGTGGAACCTCTGCAACTCTGACGCCTACTTCTAGTGGAACATTAACAGTAACAGCTACTAACGCTTGTGGTACTTCTTCTAGTGCTTCTTTAACAATTACAGTTGGAAATGCACCTGCTACTCCAGGAGCAATTTCAGGAACTGCTAATCCTTGTTCTGGAACAGCGCAATCGTATTCTATTACTGCTGTGACAGGTGCTACAAGTTATACGTGGGCTTATTCAGGTGGCGGAACACCAGTAGGAGGTGGAACCTCTGCAACTCTGACGCCTACTTCTAGTGGAACATTAACAGTAACTGCAACTAATGCTTGTGGTACTTCTTCGAGTGCTTCTCTAGCAATAACAGTTGGAAATGCACCTACTACTCCAGGAGTAATTTGGTGACAATACTGTATGTAACGGAACTAATGAAACTTACTCTATTACTGCTGTTCCGGGTGCAACAAGTTACACTTGGACATATTCTGGTGGGGGACACCAGTAGGAGGGGAGTTCTTCTGCTACTTTGTCACCTACCTCTAGTGGCACTTTAACAGTAACTGCTACCAATGCTTGTGGTACTTCAAGTGCGCAAACATTTTCTATAACTGTCAATGACCCAGAAAATGCATCATTTTCTTTGAGTTCTAATACGCAATGTCAAAATGGAACGAATATTACAGCAAATATAACAGGTGTTTCTGGAGGAACATTTACTTCAACTCCTGCGGGGTTAAATTTAAATGCTTCTACTGGCGCTATTAATGTTGGGGCTTCAACTCCTAATACTTATACCGTAACTTATACCACATCAGGGACGTGTCCAGGGACTGCAAATACTACGGTTACCATCAATGCAACTCAAAGTTCGGCTTTCACATTAAGCGCACCTACGGCTTGTCAAAATGGAACAGACATCACTCCTAACATAACAGGTGCAACTGGAGGAGTTTTCTCTTCAAGTCCAGTAGGTTTATCAATTGATTCAGGTACTGGTTTGATTGATGTTTCAAGTTCCTCAGCCAACTCATATACTGTTACATACACTTCTCCAGGTCCTTGTGCTTCATCTTCAGATATTGCTGTTACCATTAATCAAGCAGACGATGCCACCTTCTCCTACTCTGGAGGAACATTTTGTCTTACTGGAACAAATCCAGCTGCAACCATAACTGGGACTACGGGTGGAACATTTACTATTAATAATGGTGGTGTAATTGATGCTTCTACAGGTGAAATTGATTTGGTAGGAAGTGGAGTTAATTCATATACCGTAACTTATACAACTTCTGGTGTATGTCCAGATTCTGAAACATTTGCGCTACAAATTACTTCAGCTCCGGATGCTGATTTCAGTTATACTGGAACACCTTATTGTGAAGGAAGCGGAACAGCAACTGTTACTTTTGCTCCAGGAGCAAGTGGTGGCATATTTTCTAGTACCGCTGGCTTAGTTATTAACAGTGGTACAGGAGCAATTGACTTAAACACAAGTACACCTGGAATTTATACAGTAGAAAACAATATTGCTGCTTCAGGTGGTTGTGCTGCTGCTAATGCTATAACTTCCATAGAAATTATCGGTCAAGATGATGCTTCTTTCTCTTACAGCGGAACAACTTTCTGTTTGTCTGGAACCAACCCTGTTGCAAATATTACAGGAACAACTGGCGGAACTTTCACCATCAACAATGGAGGAACCATTGATGCTTCTACAGGTGAAATTGACCTAGTAGCAAGTGGCATAGATCCTTTTACTGTTACATACACCACTGGTGGAACTTGCCCTGATATAGCAACTTTTGATGTTCAAATCACTTCTGCTCCGGATGCTACTTTCAGTTACGCTGGAACACCTTATTGTGAAGGAAGTGGAAGCGCTGCTGTTTCTTTTGCTCCTGGTGCAAGTGGTGGTGTGTTTTCAAGTACTGCTGGTTTAGTTATCAATAGCGGAACAGGGGAAATTGATTTAAACACAAGTACGCCTGGTATCTATTCTGTAGAAAATAATATTGTAGCAAGTGGTGGTTGTGCTCCTGCTAATGCTTCAACTTCTATAGAAATCATTGCTCAAGATGATGCTTCATTTACTTATGCAAGCGCAACATTCTGTGAAAATGAAACCAATCCTATTGCTTCAATTTCAGGAACTGCTGGAGGAATATTTACTTCTTCTCCTGCTGGTCTTTCAATTAATGCTACAACTGGAGCAATTGATTTGACTGCAAGTACATTAAATGCAACTTATACTGTTACTTATACTACTACCGGAACGTGTCCAGATGACCAAGATTTCACAATTACGCTTAACGAATCACCAATTGCTCCTACAGTAACTTCTGATGCAACTGGAAATACTATTTGTGAAGGTGAAAGTGTGGAAATTGACGCTTCAGGAAGCGGAATGGGTATTACTTATAATGTATATGACGCTATAAGCGGAGGAAATTTGTTAGGAAATACGCCACTTACAGTAAGCCCAACAGTTGATACAGATTATTTTGTAGAAGCAGTGAATTCAAATTCTTGTGGAAATGTAGGTGGATTGCAAACGATTTCAATAACTGTTAATCCCTTACCATCTGTTGATGCAGGAAATGATGAAACAATCTGTCCTGGGGATAATGTTACTTTAACTGCTACTGGTACAGGTTCTGTGATTTGGTCAACTTCAGAAACTACTGCAAGTATTACTGTTGCTCCTTCAAGCGATGAAACCTATACAGTAACATTAACTGATGCTAACAACTGTTCTAATTCGGATGATGTAAACGTTAGTGTAGTATCTACAGGAGGTTCTTTAATTGCAGTAGATGACAATTATACTGTTACATCTCAGGTATCAACGAATTTTGATGTAACTTCAAATGATACTTATTCAGGAACTTCAATTAGCATTATTGATAATCCTACAAGTGGAATTGCTTCGGAAAATATAGATGGAACGATAGACTACATTAGCAATGCTGGTTTTGTAGGTACTGATGTATTAACTTATGCAATTTGTGATGTGTTCTGTGTGAACATTTGTGACACAGCAACGGTAACTATTACAGTAAATAGAGAAAATGACTTTGGTGTTCCTGGTGGGTTTTCTCCAAATGGTGATAACATCAATGATATTTTTGTTATCAATGGTTTAGATGCTTATCCAAATAACAACCTTACTATTTTCAACAGATGGGGAAGTATGGTGTTTGAAGCCAATCCATACAACAATGATTGGGATGGGTCACCAAATGTAGGAGGAGTACTTACTGGAGATAAAGTAACAACAGGAACGTATTTTTACATTCTGGATTTAGGTAATGATACAGAGTCATTAAGAGGTTCAATTGAAGTTAAAAGAGATTAAAAATTTAAAATATTTGTAATGAGAAAATTATTTTTAACTATACTGGTTTTAGGTACTTCGATTATGATTTATGGCCAAAACCAATTTCATCTTTCGCAGTATATGGTGCATCATCCATTGATTAATCCTGCTTCTGTTGGTGCATTTGAAAACTTAAATGGAGCCTTGTTTTATAGATCACAGTGGGTGGGATTCGATGGCGCTCCCCAAGTTGCTGGATTTAATATCAATTCTCCTATTGGAAATGGTAACAGCAATATCGGACTTACTTTGTCTAATGATAGAATTGGAGTGAACAACATGACAGATATTTCTGGAAACTACGCTTATACTATCAAAACTTCACTGAAGTCTAAATTGAGTTTTGGGCTTTCTGGTACTTTAAGAATGAACCAAAGTAACTATTCAGAAGTGGAAACGAATGGCATTGTTGACCCTTCTTTTCAAGCGAATTCTCCAACGATTATTATGCCTAATTTCAAGTTTGGAGCGTATTACAACACCAGAAAGTTTTATGTAGGTTTGGCTATTCCTAATCTACTTCACAATGATATTGTAAACAACGGAGGTTTCAAAGGTGAAACTTCTTTTGACGTGTCACAAATGCACTTTTTCTTGCATTCGGGATATAAGTTTGAATTGAACGAACGTTTTAATTTGAATGTCTCTACATTAATCAAACAAGTTTCAGGAGCCCCTATTCAATCGGATTTGAATATGATTGTAGAGTTTCAAAGAAAATATGGAGTTGGTTTTTCATACAGAACGGGTGGTGAAATTGCAGCGTTGGCTCAGTTTAGCATCAACCAAATGTTTAGACTTGGATATTCTTACGATTATACGTTGAACAATCTTGGAAATTACTCATCTGGAAGCCACGAAATTATGTTTATTTTCAATGTTCAAGGCACAAAGGCTGAGCCGGTTATAGAAGCACCTAGATTTTAGAAAGAATATTTATTGAGGAGGAAACTTTATTGGAAATTATGAAGAAAATTTGTATTGTATTTGTGTTGTTGATTGCTGTGTTGTCGGCAAATTCTGTTTTAGGTCAAAGAAAATATCTCGATATTGCTGATGATTATTATGCTAAAAGAAAATATATTGAGGCGATAGATTATTACAAATTGGCGCTTGAAGAAAAAGTAATCGTAAATAAATACTATATGTTACAGCAGGTTGCCAAAACGTATAATCATTTGTTTGATTATGAAAACGCTGCGGTATATTACAAAGAATTGCTCGCTTACAAACAGGAAAACGATGCTCAAAACCTTTACGAATATGCCCAAGTATTGAGAAATGAAGGAAAATATGAAGAAGCCAAAACTATTTTTCAATCCTACGCTGAAAGAGAAAACGCTAAAGCAAGTTTGGAGCAACTCAACGCAATTGTCTCTTTTGGAATCGACCATCAGAATGATAAAGATGTTGCGAAAACCAAAAAAACAAATATTGAAACTGGAAGCAGAAGTTTAGGGTTGTCTTTTTCTAATTCAGGGTTAATTATTTCAACCCCACAGAATGACAAATACGATAAGCAAACCATTTATTACGACCTTGCTCAAATAGACAAAACGAGTCCTGAAAATTTTGGATCACCTGTGATATTATCAAAAGAATTGAATGGTCCTTATTATGAAGGAACACCTTATTTATTTGATAATGGTAATAAAATTCTTTTTTCGAGTAACTCTGCTGATTTAAAAAAATACAAGCCCAAAAAAATAGAATCTCTAGCGATTTCTGAGGACGGTAGAAATATTCTTAAAATCTATCAAGTTGAAAAAATTGATGGGGAATGGCAAAGTGCTAAAGAACTTAACTTTAATGGTAAAACTTTCAATTGTGTATTTCCAAATTTGAGTGAAGATGGCAATATTTTATACTTTGCTTCGGATATGGAAGGTGGATTTGGGGGTTTTGATTTGTGGAAAGTCAATAAAATAAATGATTCTACTTGGTCTAGCCCAATCAATCTAGGACCCAATGTGAATACTTTTGAAGATGAAACCTATCCTTATGTGAGCAAAAATAGGTTGTACTTTTCCTCAAAAGGTCATCCTGGGTTTGGAGGATTTGATATTTTTGTGAGTAGTATTAATGAGGATGGTTTTTCTGTACCAACGAACTTAAATAAGCCTTTCAACAGTACTAAAGACGACTTTTCCTTTATCATTAGTGAAGAAGGAACGAATGGATATTTTTCGACCAATAGAGAAGGAACACACGGGTATGATTTGGTGTATTATTTTTATGACAACAATCCTTTTCAAATTATATCTGGTGTTGTAAAAAATGACGAAACACAAGAAACCATCGCTGGTGTGGAAGTTCAATTGCTTCAAAAAGACGATAATGACGAATGGAATTTGGTGGACAAAATGGTTACCAAAGACGATGGTGCTTGGCAATTTGAAATTGATCCTAATGAAACTTACAAAGTAAACTTTATTCACCCCGATTTTGCTAACCAAAACAAAGTGATTCCTTCTATCAGGGATGATGAAGGTGGTTATAGAGATGAAACAATCGATGGACTCAAGAATTTAAGTTTAGATCCTGTTTCCAAATATATTGATGGAATTGTGGAGTATGCTCAAACTGGTAATCCAATTGCGGGTGTAGAAGTGATGTTAAACGAAATTGATGTGAACGGAAACAAGAAACTTGTCAATAAAATGACGACTGTTGATGATGGAAAATGGGGCTTTGAAGTGGATCCAGACAAAAAATATGAAGTGAGTTTCAAACATCCTGAATTGGGTTCTAAAAACTATACAGTTTCGAATTATGACGGAACAAATTTCAAGCAAAGAGAAGATCAAATTGATGCTTTGAAAAAAGTAACGCTCAATGATGGTGATAACAACAATATTTTGGCAGGTATTGTATTGGACAAAATCACAGAAAAACCGGTAGAAGGTGTAAAAGTTAATCTTTTTGAAAATGTCGGAGGTAAATGGATTCCTGTAAATTCTGTAACTACTGGAAATGATGGTAAATGGTCTTTTGACATCGATCCTAACAAAGAATACAAAGTAGAATTTGACAAAAATGGATTCGAAAAACAAGAGTTTATTATCCCTGCTATTTCGGATAAATCTAAGCGTGATGAAATCATTGCGATGATGAATCCATTTGAGATGAAAGCAAAAGGAGAAAAAGACAACGTAATCAGAGTGAACAATATCTATTTTGATTTTGCACGTTCAAGCCCACAGGAGGAGTCCTACAAAATTTTAGATAATATTGTAGATTTCCTCAATGAAAACCCTAACGTAAAAATAGAGTTAAGTGCTCATACAGATGCTGTAGGAAAGGATGATTTCAACTTAGATTTATCCCAAAGAAGAGCGGAAAGATGTAAGTCTTACTTAATCAAAAAAGGCATCAAAGGTTCTAGAATTGTGGCTAAAGGTTATGGTGAAACGCAAATCCTAAACGGCTGCGTGAAATGGAACCAATGTAGTGAGGAAGAAAATGAAGTGAACAGAAGAGTTGAGATTAAAGTGCTTTAAACTTGAATTTACGGTTTACTTTTCAAGTATCGTCTTAATATCTGGCTTGAAATATTGATCAGATTTCAATACCTTACCATCTTCTCTGTAAATGGGGTTTCCATCTTTGTCCAATTTACTCATATTACTTCTTTGAATTTCTTCAAAAACTTCTTCGATTTTGTGTTGTAAACCGTGTTTTAAGAGCGTTCCGCACAAAATATACAGCATATCACCACACGCATCAGCAATTTCTGTTAAATCACCATTTTGAGCAGCTTCCAAATACTCTTCGTTTTCCTCTCGCATTAATTTATAACGAAGCATATATGTATTCGAGTCAACTTCACCTATAGGTTCAGATTCATTTCCAATGCCGAATGCATTATGAAAAGTAGCCACGTGATTGATACAATCTTGTAGAGTAAGTTTCTTTTTTTCCATTTTCTTTTAAATAAAAAAGGTCAACCTTTTGGATTGACCTAATAAATATAACGTAGTGTATTCTATTTAATTTCTTTAATTGAATATTGTACTCTCAATGCCTCAACAGATGGATCTCTCAATTCTTCTTGAATTTCTCTTACCAATCCCATTGGAGCATCTTTATCTATTTTAAATAAATTGATTACTTCTTTGTACCATTTGGTTGCGTATTCTTCTTTTTGTTTTAGTTCATACAAATAAGAAGTAATTTGACCTTGTTTTTCTACCAAAGCATCATCTACCCAAACTCTGTACGTTTCACCAAGTGCTTTATTTTTTGGTTTACCAATCGCATACAAGATAGATTTATCATTCTTTTTCAATTCTTCTGTTTCGAATGCTTTAGGTTCTTTAAGCATTACATAACTAAAATCCTTTTTAGGTTTTGTTGTCACCATAAAGAAGAAAAGTAACATAAATACAATATCAGGCAATGCTGCTGTAGATATAGCAGGATCTTTTCTTTTTTTACCTTTTGAAAACTTTGACATAATACTGTTTGTTTAAAATTATTCAGCAGCTGCAATACCTTTGGCTTTGAATATCCTTTTTGGATATACCATTTCTATTGCTTCCATTATTGCTTTTTCTTCATCTATTTCTTTACTCAAGGAAGTATAATCTCTTTGAAATTTCTCTTGACACAAATCATTTCTCATCTTGGTCAATCCAGATAAAATACCATCTAATACCTTAATGTATGTTTCGTATTTTGTAGTATTATCCAATGATATAGCAATTACTGCTTTCTCACTGATTTCGTTGTAAGAACCTCCTAGAACTTGGCTAGTTGCCAACCTTTTACTCCAAGTATTTAAATCTAATTTAAGCCTTTCATTTTCAGGGTCAGAAGCTAATCTTGCTTCAAGAGCTGCTACAGAATCCTTGCTTTGTTGTTCCGTAATTAAATATACTTTAGGCCATAATACTTCACTTTCGCTAGCAGGGTGAATGTAAAATTTTTGTACATATTCAGAGATTTCCTCAACTTCATTTCCTTCAGTAATAAAGAATTCGTTTTCCACCATAATTAAATCATTCTTGTTGGCAAGAATTTCTAAAACATTATATGGTTTTATCTTTACTCCTTCTTGTTCAGTCTTTTGAGGTAAACGTTCATCCAAAACTTTATCTTTCAAAAAAGTAGATGTTACCAAGAAGAACACCAAAAGTAAGAAGGCGATATCAGCCATCGAACTCGCATTTATTTCTTCTATTTCTCTTTTTGCCATTACTTAAGGTTATTATTATCCTTTAACAATTTTGTAAACTTCACTTCCTATAATTGAAACCGCTGCTAATGCAATTAAAAAAATCATGCTAATCATTGCAGTTCCTGCTAATTTCCAGTTAGCACCAGTAAATAATGCCTCTTGTCCAGGTTGCAATTTAGCTGCTTCAGCCGAACTCAAAGTATTTGGGACGTCCACACCTGCAATATTGTAAATAACTACTATTAGAACTACAAAAACTACAGCTCCTATTATTCCTACTATATATTCTTTAGGAGAACCTATCAAACCAAGAACTACACCCAAGAAAATAAGGAATACTGCTATTAACATTACAATAAGAGTAAAGTTTGTTACAGAAACTACTTTATCTCCTTGCTCAGCGGAAAGTTCATCTTTCTTAGTTTTACCAGTTTCTCTGATAATTTCATTGATTTCCTCTTGAGTATATTGAGTTGGATCTAAGTTTTGACTTTTTACCATCTCCATTCCAAGTGCATTTACTTCTTCCTCATTCATAAATGAAGGGTTTCCATAACTCATAATAATACTTGAAATCACAACTCCAACTACTACTATAATGAGTAATAATGCTTTTGAACCTATATTTATTATTTTATCATTCATATCGTGAATTTATTTGATTTTATTGTCGAAACACAATAAAGTTAATACAATATTAATTCAAATTATTTTCTGCTGTGTTTTACCAACACGTCAATCAAACTGATAGAAGCATCTTCCATCTCATTTACAATTGAATCAATTTTAGAAACAATATAATTATAGAAGATTTGAAGAATAATCGCAACCACAAGACCAGATACAGTAGTAATCAAGGCTAATTTAATCCCCGCTGCCATATCTTTTGGATCAGCTTCACCAGTTGCAGCAATCAAATCGAACGTTTGAATCATCCCGATTACTGTTCCCATGAACCCAAGCATTGGCGCTAAAGCAATCATCAAACCAATCCAAGGCAAACCTTTTTCTAATTGTCCCATTTGAACACCACCATAAGATATAACTGATTTTTCAACCACATCTATACCTTCTTCACTTCTGTCTAATCCTTGGTAGAAAATAGATGCTACTGGACCTCTTGTGTTTCTACAAACTTCTTTTGCTGCTTCGATTCCTCCAGAATTAAGTGCTTCTTCTACTTTCAATACTAATTTCTTATTATTAGTAGTTGCCATAGTAAGGTAGATGATTCTTTCGATTGCCAATGCCAAACCAATAATCAAACAGATTAATACCAAAGACATAAATCGAGGATCACCTTCAATAAACTTTACTTTTAAAGTTTGAATCATGTCAAAATCCGCTTCTTTTTCTCCTGCTTCAGCATCTGCTTTTAATTTTGTCGCAGCATCTGCGTCAGCTTTTGCTTTTGCTTCTTCTTCTTCTGCTGCTAATGCAGCTGCTTCTGTTTCTACTTGAGCAATAGAATCTGCGATTGCTGTTGAGTCAACCATAGCGTCTTGTGCGTGAGACAAACTTACACTTCCTATTGACAATAGACCTGATACTGCTAACAATGTTAATACCTTTTTCATAGTTTTAAATTAATGTTCTTTATTTAATTTCAAATTTATTTGATGCGAAGATAATATATACTATCTTTATTCAGACCGCCAAATTAAAAAAAATTATTCATACACCAATAAATAAATCATTTAATGGTTGTTTTTGATGTAGGAAAGTGTATTTTTTTTAAAATTCGATTTAAAAAATTACTTAAAGTGACTTCAAAAAGTAAAATATTTGTTAGAAGATTTTGAAGTTCTTATCCGTATTTTGTTTTTCTAATTTTTATTGAGGGAAATTTCAGTAAAAAAAAAGACGCTTCATTTGAAGCGTCTTTTCCAACTATATATTAATTTGTTTTTTTAAAATTACAATCCTGCAGCAGCTTTGAATTCTGCATTGTCTCTAAATTTGATAAACTCAGCATCTTTAGCCGCTTTTGACTTGAATGCAGCATCTTTTTGGATTGCTTTAGTCAAGTTAGAAACTAAATCAGAAGCGTTATCAGATCTAGCAGCGATAATTGCTTTTAAGTAAAAACTGTAAGCAGCATCAGCTTCAGTACTAGCATCGATAATTCCTCCAGCAGCATCTTTCTCTCCGTTCAATACTTTACCAAGAGCAACGTTGAAAGTTTTGTTACTTCCCATTTTCTCTAAAGCTTCACCGTATTTTCCTTCTTGAATAGCAATCAAACCTAAGTTGTATTGCGTTTCAGGAGCTCCACCAGCTTTTGTAAATAACTCAGCAGCTTTCGCTCTATCTCCTTGCATATGAGCAACAGCACCTAAGTTATTTGCTACTTTAGCATCTTCTTGAATTCCGTAAGCTTTTTCAAATTTTGCTTTAGCACCATCTACATCATTTTGTAAATATAAGATGTATCCAACATTGTTGATTACTCTATGGTCATTTGCAAACAATCTTTCTGCTTCTTTGTAAATTCTTAATTGTTCGTTTAAGTCATCAACCAAAGTTGCAGTAAACAATAACTCTTCTACATTTAAAGTATCAGGATTAGTTTTAGAAAGTTGTTTTAACTCATCATCACTGTATCCAACTTTGTCGTAGTTTAATGTCATTTGAGATCTTCTCAATTGTGGTAAAACATTTTTTTCTAAGAAAGTATATGTTTTAGCCATATTTCTGATGTCTTGCTCTCTTTTGTTCAAGTCAGAAGTCATTTCCAAAACTCTCAATATTAACTCTTTGTCTTCGTGAGTTGTTTTTTCAACTTCTTTTTTGAATCCATCCCAATCTTCACCTTTAGGAGTTTGAGTAACAAACCCAGCAGGCATTTCTAATTTAGATTTTTTGTAAAAGTTGTTCAAATACTCATTTGCAGATTTTGCTCTATCTTCAGCAAGTGTAGCGTTTTTGTCGATTTCACCCTCTGGAGAAGCATAAGACATAATGTTAACGCCTTTTAACTCTCTTCTTACGTTTGTTTGAGCATCAATAATAAATGCTTCGTAAGCTTTGATATCATCTTGTTTTAATTCAGAAGCTTTAACATTAAATTTAGCTTTATCATAATTTATTGTTGCCTCAGTAGATTCTGGAGTAATTCTTTTAAAATTATCTTCACAAGCAATTACTTGGTCATCTAATTGAATCAAATAAGGTGTGATGATAGTTCCATCAGCAATCTTATCAGTCATGATAACATCTTTTTCTTTTGTTCCTTTTTTAGGAAGTATTTTGATTACAACTTCACCTTCTTCCATACAAGCTTGGTAAGCTCTAGTGCTTTCGTATGTAATTGTTTTTCCAGCTTTAGTAATTACCTCACCGTTTCCAGCAGCTTTTTCTCCTTGGAAAGTTCTTGTGTCAAATGGAATTTCAGTGCCATCTTTACAGATGAAGATAGGAGTAACTTCAACAATCGCTTTTTTGTTTAAACCTTTTTCGACAAACGTAGCTGTCATTTTTAATTTCACTTCATCTCCGTGCATTTCCAATGGATCTTCAAGAACCTTGTAGTCTAAGTCTTTAACTAGAGTACAACTCCCTAAAAACATTCCCCCTGTTACGGCTGATGCAAGCGCAATACTTTTAATCTTATTATTCATTATAGTTGTTTTTTAATTTTTAAAAATCATGCGAAGATACATATAGTTTTTAATTTGCAAAAAATATCTTAAAAAATATCTTATTTTATTGTAAGTTTTCAAATACATTATTTGTTTTGACAAAAGACTGAAAGACAAAAGACTCAAGACTGCAAGACAAAAGACTCAAGACTGCAAGACAAAAGATTTTAAGACCTGTGATTTTTGTACAATGTACTATGTCTTATGTCTATTGTGATATTTACAAAGTCACTTTTTCAATGCCCCATAAAAATCTAGTGTCTAAAGTCTAGTGTCTAGTGTCTAAAATCTAGCATCTAAAGTCTAGCATCTTAAATCTTTTTTATCGAATTTCCAGGTTTTCCTCAGAAGCTCAAATTTATTTTTAAGATCTTAGACATCTCCACAAGCAAAGACGCTTTGGTCTTCATCTAAGAGTCGATGTGACAATTTATTTCAAATTAACCAATTATCAAATTATCAAATCAATTCATTGTCAAATTAAAAACAAAGACATCTCCATAAACAAAGACACTTTGGTCTTCATCTAAGAGTCGATGTGACAATCGCTTTTCAAATTAACAAATTATTTCATTATCTCATTTTTCCTATTTCATCTTTTTTCATTAACCGAAGCTTATGCGAAGGTTATCTGATTTCCTAATTTACATCTCCCATCAACCATCAACCATCAACCATCAACCATTAACCATCTCCCATCTTTCATCAATCGAAGCACTAGCGAAGATTGAACCCATCTCCCATCTTACATTAACCATCAACCATTTTCTAATGTAACAATATACCAATGTAACAATTACTTCATACTTTCAGGTTTCTGATTTCTGATTTCATATCTCCCATCTTTCATCAATCGAAGCACTAGCGAAGATTGAACCCATCACACATTAACAATTAACAATTAACAATCAAAAGTCCTATGTCGTATATTCGTCAAATCGAATCCAGTCAAAAAAAATAATTTATCATCTCTATCTTCTGTCATTTAGGTTTAATTTGTAATTTAGCCACCTCAAATTAAATACCTATATATAATGAGCAAATATGATGTTACTATAATTGGTTCTGGTCCTGGGGGATATGTTGGAGCCATTCGATGTGCACAACTTGGATTAAAAACTGCAATTATTGAAAAATATGATACGCTTGGTGGAACTTGTTTAAACGTGGGATGTATTCCTTCTAAAGCAATGTTGGATTCAAGTGAACATTTTTTTAATGCGAAACACAATTTCGAAACTCATGGAATTTCTACAGGAGATCTTCAAGTAAATCTTGAGAAATTAGTGGCGAGAAAAAATGAAGTCGTTTCTCAGACTTGCGATGGCGTAAAATTTTTAATGGACAAAAACAAAATTGATATTTTTCATGGAGTAGGTTCATTTATAGATAAAAACAATATTAAGGTAACTGGTAAAGATGGTGAAAAAACCATCCAAACTGATAAGGTAATTATTGCAACAGGTTCAAAACCTAATTTCTTTCCAGGAATGGAGCCAGACAAAGATAGAATCATTACTTCTACAGAAGCGCTAAATATGAAAGAAATTCCAAAACATCTTGTCGTGATTGGCGGTGGTGTAATTGGTCTTGAACTTGGAAGTGTTTATGCAAGATTGGGTTCTGAGGTAACGGTTGTAGAATTTGCCGACAGCATTATTTCTACGATGGACGTTTCTATGGGGAAAGAATTGCAAAGAATTTTAAAGAAAGAAGGCTTTAAGTTCAACTTTAATCATGCTGTTACTAAAGTAGAAAATACTGGAAAAGGTGTTATTGTAACTGCCAACAATAAAAAAGGTGAGGAAGTAAAAATTGAAGGAGATTACTGCTTGGTAGCTGTAGGTAGAAAACCATATACAGATGGGCTTGGACTAGAAAATATTGGTATTACTACCGAAAGAGGAATGATTCCTACCAACGGAATGTTAGAAACATCTGTTGCTGGTGTATATGCTATAGGTGATGTTGTAAAAGGCGCAATGTTGGCACATAAAGCAGAAGAGGAAGGGTATTTTGTAGCGGAAGTTATTGCGGGTCAAAAACCACATATTGATTACAATTTGATACCTGGTGTAGTTTACACTTGGCCAGAAGTTGCTGCAGTTGGAAAAACAGAACAAGAACTTAAAGCCGCTGGTGTAGCATATAAAGTTGGTCAATTTCCAATTAGAGCTTTAGGTAGAGCAAGAGCGAGTATGGATATCCAAGGTTTGGTAAAAATTATTGCTGACGAAAAAACAGACGAAGTATTGGGTGTTCACATGGTGGCGCCAAGAGCGGCAGATTTAATTATGGAAGCAGTTGTAGCGATGGAGTACAGAGCATCAGCTGAAGATATTGCTAGAATTTGTCATCCACATCCAACCTATTCTGAAGCAGTAAAAGAAGCGGCTTTGGGCGCTTGGAATGATTGGAGTTTGCATATTTAATACGCTTTCGTTTTTTATTGTTGGCTTTCTAAATTAAAGCAATATTTTATTTAGTTTAGAAAATGAATAAATTTATTGCATGAAACTTTTTGAAGTTACTTGCGTTCAAACCTTTCTCAAAAACCTTTAAAAACCAAGTTTGCGAATTAAAGTCATTGTCATATCTTTTATTTTAATTGGAATTATAATCTCTTCATTTTCCAGTCCCAAATCATCAAATTGGGAACACAATGATGGTGATGAAAAGAAAAAGCCAAAAGACACTGCCAAAGCGGTTGTTGCTTACGGTAATGATTACTTGTTTGAAACCACAGTAGATTTTGAGAACCTCAACATTTATGAAAGAATTGACTCTCTTGTAAATCTTGATACTTTAACGGATGGAATTAGAAAGGAAATTCAATTTTATAAAACCGTAGCCAATAAAACTGAAGATGAAATTTTCAGTATGGTGGATTCTTTGTTTGAATTAGATTCTGTGCCTTATGCACTCATTAATCAAATCAATCTTTATGCGGCTTTGATGCCGAAATTTATCGAGTTGCCAAGTGCGTTTGAAATCTTAAAAGAAGATGGCAGTCCCTATCCAGCGAATGCTTATTACAAAACGTGGAACAATAGAGTTTCATTTGACTATTCATCAGAGATATACAAAAACGATTCTACAATAGTCTTGCTTCTTGCCAATTCCAAAACAGGACAAAAATATCATCATCCACTTTGTCAGAAAACCATGAGAAGATACTACGGAACGGTTACTTCTCAATACGGATGGAGAGATGGACGCTCGCATAATGGCGTAGATTTGGAGTTGCATTTATATGATTCTATTTTGAATATGTTTGATGGAAAAGTGAGAATGGCTAGAAATTATTCGGGATTTGGAAAGGTGGTGATTGTGAGACATTATAATGGCTTGGAAACTTTGTATGCGCACATGAGCAAGATTAAGGTAAAAGAAGGCGATTCGGTTGTGGCAGGTCAATGTCTTGGCTTAGGCGGAATGTCTGGAAATGCCACAGGAACACATTTACACTTGGAAATGCGTTTCAAAGGTTTGCCAATCAATCCTGCACATGTAGTTTCGTTTCAAGATCAAGAATTGTATGCTGATACGCTGATTCTGAAGAAAATGAAAAACAGTTACATTGCTTATCCTTATGGTAAAGAATTTCACATTGTAAAGAAAGGAGAATCTCCCTACAAGATTGCCAAAAGATACGGAATGAATTTGACTTCATTTTGTGAGTTGAATCAAATTTCTACAAAAACAAGGTTGCTTCCTGGGCAGAAGATGAAAATTGCTCAGAATTAAATTCCGAGCAATTTTATTGATACTATTCTTTCACAATTTTAATGGATTCCACTCCGCTATCGGACACTATTTCCAAAATATAAAATCCTCTTTCAAAAGATTCCAAGTTGATAGTGTTGTTAACTAAAACATCTCTTTTAAGAAGTTTGCCGTTAACATCAAATATGCTTATCTCTAAAATTTTATGATTGTCGGTGTCTATGTTTAAAATATTTGAAGTAGGATTAGGATAAACGTTAAACTTACTGTTGTTTTCTACAACGCTAACATTTGTTGTCATTTCTAATATCCAAAAATCTTCCTCGCCAAAACAATTTTCAGTTTTGTCTCCTGATATATTAGATAAAGAGCTCCCCAAAAGAATATAATGATTATTTGAGATCAATATTGAAGATATAAGTGCATCAAAACTTGACCCGCCAAATGCCTTTTGCCATTCTATATTTCCATTGTTCGGCTCTAGAGAAAGTAACCAATAATCTGCCAAACCAATTAAAGCTTCGGTTTTATTTCCAGAAATGCCACTATTTGAACTACATGATAACTCAATTTTATCTGAATTAGTTATGTTTATACTATTAAGTGATTCTGAACCTTCACCCCCAAAAGATCTATCCCAAAGTATATTTCCATTAAAATCTAATTTTAACAACCAAGCATCACTATATGCAGTTGAGTTAGACATTTCCTCTGTTTTATCTCCACTTATACCAGAAAAAGAAGAACTTGCTACATATATAGCATTATTAGTAGATTTAACATCTTTAACATGATCCATATCACTCCCACCGATAGAGTAATCCCATAAAATAGTTCCTAAAGCATCAATTGCAAAAGTCCACATATCCAATCCTCCTTTAGAATCGTGAGTTTTATCTCCGCTTGCATCAGAAAATGATGTGCTTGAAATGATAATATTTCCATTGGATAACTCAGTACAAAAAGCATTAATCTCACCGCTACTTCCCCCATAGTTTTGTTCCCAAAGTAAACTTCCGGCTGAATCAACTTTGACTAGCCATACATCTCCATTTAAACCATTATTTACGCCACTTACATCACCGCTTTGGGAACCAAAAGTTACTCCTGAAATCAAAAAATTTCCATCTTGTAATTCTATGATTTGGTTAGAACTTTCATCCTGAGTTGAGCCGTAAACTTGTTGCCAAATAATATCTCCATTAGTATTGCACTTTAATACCCAATAGTCAGATCCTCCTATAGGGGTAACAGTTTTATTTCCTGAAATTGGAGAACTTGAACCACAAACTATCCACATAAAACCATCAGAATCAATAAGTAAATCGGGTGTTCCTTCAAATCCATTTCCTCCAAAAGTTTTTTGCCACACTTCATTTAAATTATTATCCAGTTTTATAACCCAAATATCTTGAGGTCCATATTTTGGAGCTGTTTTATTCCCTGATACTGCTGATCTAGTGTAACCTATTGCATAGTAATTTGAATTATGCTCCACAATTTTGTAAGGAATATCAAAGTCATTTCCGCCTAAAGTAATTTGATTGGTTATGTTAAAATCTTGTGAAAAAACTAGCAAACATTGGAAAATTCCAATGCTTGCTAAAATTAATTTTATTTTTAAAAATTTCATGTTTATTTGAGTATTTGTATGGTTTTACAAAATATCATTAATAGCAAAGTTTTGTTCTAAATCTTTTTAAAATTAACATAGATTTTATTTGTGAATTAAAGCACTTTTCAATTAATTGAAACTCATTAATTTTTTCGCAAGTTATAAAAATAAATCATATATTTGGCTAAATTATTGTGAATAATTCAATTATGAAAACAATAGCGTTAATGTCAATTTTTGTAATTCTATCTAATTTTGGGTTCTCTCAGATACAAAAATTTAGTATTAATAGTAGCGATTCAGTCTCTGAAAGAAAGGTTGTAAGATTTTATATTCTAGACAGCATTTCAAGTCCAGGTAAACCAAGAATTATCCCAACAGATCCTAATCTAAAAGGTATTAATAATTATTTGCAAATATTTGATGGTTTTGTAATGGTTTCTACACAAATTAGGGGTAAACAATTTTATCATGTAGGCGAGATAGACGGATATAAAATTGATGACAATTATGAGTCGTTTTATTCACGTGGAAGAAATTATTCTGCCAATCAAATGTTTAGTTATGAAATATTTCCATTCGTAAACGGAAGAGGTAAAATACATTTTTATCAAAAAATAGGGTCATTTGATTTTTATTTCCATGCTCATGTTGCTACTCAAGAAGAAGTTGAGCGTCTGCTTTTAAATGAAATCTTGGTAGATAGATAAGTGTTTTCAGTAAATTAAAGCGCTTATACTTCTACAATTTTCCTGTCTATAATTGTCAATTGTCAAATATTCCCTACCTTTGTGAATAGACAATTTTTAATTTAAAATAGATATTTTTATGAGTACAATGACTTCCAACATCAGTTCAGAAACATCCATAGCATTAGAAGACAAATATGGCGCACACAATTACCATCCACTTCCAGTAGTCCTTGCAAGAGGAGAAGGAGTTTATGTTTGGGATTGTGAAGGAAAAAAATATTACGATTTCCTTTCTGCTTATTCTGCTGTGAATCAAGGTCATTGTCACCCGAAAATTGTTGGAGCACTTATGGAACAAGCACAAACCTTGACACTTACTTCAAGAGCTTTTTATAATGATGTACTTGGTCCTTACGAAAAATACATTACCGAATATTTTGGTTTTGACAAAGTATTGCCTATGAATACTGGTGCTGAAGCAGTAGAAACAGCCATCAAACTTTGCAGAAAATGGGCTTATGAAGTAAAAGGAATTGCAGAAAACGAAGCAAAAATCATTGTTTGTGAAAATAATTTTCACGGAAGAACAACTACGATTATTTCTTTTTCTAACGATGAAGGTGCTCGTAAAAACTTTGGTCCTTATACGCCAGGATTTATCAAAATTCCTTATAATGATGTTGCCGCTCTGGAAGAAGCAATGAAACAACCCAATGTTGCAGGTTTTCTTGTAGAACCTATTCAAGGTGAAGCAGGAGTTTATGTGCCTAATGAAGATTTTTTAACGCACGCTAGAAGAATTTGTACAGAAAACAATACTTTATTTATTGCAGATGAAGTTCAAACAGGAATTGCAAGAACTGGAAGTTTATTGGCAGTTTGTGGAGATTGTACCTGTCAAGGACATTGCGAAAAGCAAAGCACATACAACCAACCTGATATTTTGATTCTAGGAAAAGCGGTTTCAGGTGGAGTATATCCTGTATCGGCAGTTTTGGCAAATGATAATATTATGAATGTTATCAAACCTGGACAACATGGAAGTACATTTGGAGGAAATCCACTAGCAGCAAAAGTGGCAGTGGCCGCATTGGAAGTAGTTGTAGATGAGAAATTAGCACAAAACGCTCGTGAATTGGGTCATTTGTTTAGAGCAGAAATGAACAAAATCATTGAAAAAACAGACTTGGTAAAATCAGTTAGAGGAAAAGGTTTGTTGAATGCTATTTTAATTAATGATACCGAAGATAGTTCTACCGCTTGGGACATTTGCATATCTCTGAGAGATAATGGATTGTTAGCAAAACCAACTCACGGAAACATCATTAGATTTGCGCCACCTTTGGTAATGAATAAAGAACAGTTGCTAGAATGTGTTGCTATTATCGAGAAAACTTTGTTGGAGTTTAAGAAATAACATTCTGTTTACATTAAACAAAGCAACTTTGCATTTTTCATAACGTCTTATGAAGAATTGTTCAAATAATTGAATTTAAGTGACATTATTTATAAAGAATCTTTTAGTTGTTTTGTTGTTTCTAACGCATTTTGTTTTAGAAGCTCAAACTTTGATTATCAATGAAGTTTCTAATGGTCCTTCTGGTTTAAAAGAATATATAGAACTTGTAGTTGTAGATAATACCGTTGTTTACGATTGCAACAACACTACTCCTCCTTGTATTGATATAAGAGGCTGGATTCTTGATGACAATAATGGATATCATGGCACCAATGGAGTAGCAGCTGGGGCAGTTAGATTCAATAATAATGCTTTATGGTCTTGTGTTCCTGTTGGCACAATAATTTTAGTTTATAATGGTCAAGACTTTAACCCAAGTATTCCTCCTGATGATGTATCATTAACAGATGGAAACTGTTCAATAATTGTTGACTTAGGAAATCTAACTTATTTTGAGTTTACACAAACCACACCTGGAGACGTGGCTTGCAGTTATCCAAACACAGGATGGGGAACAGACCCTACACCAAATTGGTCTAACATTGCGATGTCTAATACAGGAGATTGTTCAAGAATAGTAGATATAAATGGATGTGAAGTATTTTCCGTTTGTTACGGCTCTTGCAATCAAAACACACTGATTTATTTCGGTGGTTCTGGGACGCATAAAGTTTGGAGTTTTGGAGGTGGAGATCCTTTTAACCAATCGAACTGGACGTCTGGTTGTGCAGGAAATTTAGCAAGTTGTGGGAGCGATGATCAAACACCAGGTTTCGCAAACAATCCCGCTAATGAAAGTTATATTGCTCAGTTTAACAACAATTGTACACCCATAACACCTTTGTTAATTAACGCTAGTGTAAATTTACCAACAAGTTGTGATTGTAATAATTCTGCTACCGCTTCAGCTAGTGGGTCTATTCCTGGCTATACTTACGAATGGTTTGATGATGCTTTTATTTCTATTGGCCAAAACACTGCAACCGCATCAAATTTGTGCGCAGGAACTTATAATGTTATAATTTCTTCATCGATTAATTGTATTGATACATCACAAATTGTAATCAATAATTTGGGAGCAGTAAATGCTGGAGCAGGAAATTCAATTTCTGTTTGTAGTAACGCACCTTCATTTGACTTATTTTCACTTTTGAGTAATGCTCCTGATAATGGAGGTTTTTGGGAAGGGCCTTCTGGACTTAGCAACGGAGATTTGGGGACATTTACCCCTACTGTAAATACATCTGGAGATTACGAATATATTGTTTTGGGTTCTGGAGGTTGCCCAAATGATACTGCAATAGTAAGCGTTACTTTATCAAATGCTCCAAATGCTGGTTTAGGAAATAGTATAAGTTTTTGTAGTTCAGATGCTCCATCAGATTTGTTTGATTTGATTACAAACAATCCTGTAAATACAGGTTTTTGGAATGGACCTTCTTCTTTAACAAATGGTAGTTTAGGTACATTTAATCCCGCTTCAAATCTATCAGGAACTTATTTTTACATTACAAATGGTTCAGGAACATGTGCTAATGATACCGCTTTTGTAATTGTGAATGTTGCAACAGTTCCTAATGCAGGTATTAACGGTGTGGTGTCGCTATGTGAAAATCAATCGGCAGTAGATTTAATTGATTATCTTGGAGGAAATCCTCAGCAAAATGGAACTTGGTCTCCGAATACTGCTTCTGGAAATGGCAGTTTTGACCCCTCAGTTGATAACGCTGGAAATTATACTTACACTGTTTCGGGAATCGCTCCTTGCCCAAATGCAACTGCCGAAGTTGAAGTAACGATAATTCCAAATCCAATAGTTCAAGAAAACATTTCACCCATTTCTTGTTATGAGGCAGATGATGGTGAAATTATTTTAGACATTTCACCTTCAGTTGGAAATATTGTGAATTGGACTTTCCCAAGTTCTACAGTAATTACCCAACAAGATATCTTTAATCTTTCTCCAGGAAATTATGATTATGAAGTGATTTCAGCAAATGGTTGCATTACAAGCAATTCAATTGTTATGAGCGAACCTGCCGAACTGGATATTCAACTTATGGTAACGTTTCAAACTTGTCCTTTAGTTTGTGATGGAAGTATCATTGCTTCAAGCAATAATGGAATTGGGAATGTTCAATATTCTATTGATGGGATAAATTTTGGTAATGGTACATTTAACGGATTGTGCAGCGGAAATTATCTCATTACAGCAATTGACAATAACGGCTGTCAAAACACAATAAATACAGTTGTTACCGATCTCGGGACTTCAAACGAACCCAATATAAATCCAATTTCGAATGTTTGTGAAGAAGGAGGAACAATCAATTTGACTGCTGATATCGCTGGTGGAACTTGGACAGGATTTGGAATTATTGATAATGCAAATGGTATCTTTGATCCTTCTCAAACTGGGGTAGGAGTTTTTAATGTGATTTATACCATTCAAGGGCAATGTGGCGGTGATGATACGCTAGCTGTGTCTGTTGTAGAAAATCCTTCTGGAAGTATCGAATATTCCGATACCTTAGGTTGTGCTCCATTTGTTGTTAATTTTTCAAACCCACTTACAAGTTCTGATGTCATAAACTGTATTTGGAACATGGGAGATGGTACACCAATAAACTCATGCACCTCTTTTGATTATACTTTTAATGATTCTGGCTGTAATGATATTTCACTCACTCTAGAAAATAGTGACGGATGTACAACTACAATTTTGGCAAATCAGCAAATCTGTGTTTTACCCATTCCCGATGCTGGTTTTCAATACAACAGCCTAACTTTTGACGAAAGTTCAACCCTTTTTCAAGCGATTGCTACAGATACAAATCTTTCAGCGTATTCATGGCTGGAAAATGGAATCAATGTAGGTCAAAATGCTTCTTTTGAATATGATTTTCAATCTTATCCAAATGTCAATGAAACTGAAATTTGTCTTTCAGTAAGCAATGATGCTGGTTGTACCAATATTTCATGTGAAATAATTATTTACAAAGAAAACTTCACGTTGTATATTCCCAATACATTTTCACCTAATAGCGATGGTATAAACGATGAGTTCTATCCAGTTATTTATAAAACCTTACCCGAATCTTTTGAATTGTTGATTTTCAATCGTTGGGGACAATTGGTCTTTGAAACCAATGAAATAGATGCTTCATGGGATGGAACTTACAAAAGCGAACAAGTAGAAATTGACACTTATGTATATAAGGTAACTTATAAACTATACAACGACCCATACATTTATACTCAAAAGGGTCATGTGAATTTGATTAGATAGTTGTAAAAGAGACCATTAATTTGTCTTCAGTATGAAATAGAATCAATGCTTTTGAAAAAATTATTCTTTTAAATGTTTTGGTTTAATGGGTATATTAGCATAAAGAATACTTTACATTTATATAAATTTTTGGAGCACTTACTTCTACCCCAACATCTTCACCGCTCTGTGGATTCCATTTACCAAAACATCAATTTCTTCTTTGGTATTGTAAAAAGCAAATGAGGCTCTAGCAGTTCCAGGAATTTTATAAAAATCCATTAAGGGCTGAGTACAATGATGACCCGTTCTGATAGCAATGCCCAATTGGTCTAGGATAGTTCCTAAATCAAAAGGATGAATACCGTCAATTAAAAATGAGATAACACTTGCTTTGTGTTCTGCTGTTCCTATGATTCTCAGACCTTCTATTTCTAAAAGTTTTTGAGTTCCGTAATTCAAGAGTTCTTCTTCTTGTCGGGCAATAAAATCATAGCCAACATTATTGATGTACTTTACAGCTTCAGCCAAACCAATTCCACCAACTATATTGGGCGTTCCTGCTTCAAATTTATGAGGTAAACAATTGTAGGTTGTTTTTTCGAAAGTCACTTCTTTGATCATATCACCTCCACCTTGATAGGGAGGCATTTCATTTAGGATTGCTTCTTTACCATACAAAATGCCCACTCCTGTAGGACCAAACATTTTATGTCCCGAAAAAACAAGAAAATCACAATCTAGTTCTTGAACATCCAACGCACAATGAGGAACAGATTGAGCGGCATCAATCAATATTTTTGCGCCTACTTTATGTCCATCAGCAATGATTTTTTCGATAGGATTAATCGTTCCAAGCGTATTAGAAATATGCGTAACTGCGATGAGTTTGGTTTTTTCAGATAGTAATTTTAAGAATTCATCATAGATAATTTCACCTGAGGAATTGATAGGAATAATTTTGAGTGTTGCCCCTGTCCATTCACAAAGCATTTGCCAAGGCACAATATTGCTGTGATGTTCCATAGCAGAAATGAGAATTTCATCATTTTTAGATATAAATTTCCTTCCAAAAGTACTCGCTACAAGATTGATTCCATCGGTAGTTCCTTTCGTAAAAATTACTTCGTGATTGTGTTTTGCATTGATGAATTCTTGAATTACATTTCTTCCATCTTCATACGCAGAAGTAGCTATTTGACTCAAGTGATGCACCCCTCTGTGAATGTTGCTATTGTAGGTAGCGTAATAATTTTCGATACAAGAAATAACAGATTGTGGCTTTTGAGAAGTGGCGCCATTATCCAAATAGACCAAAGGTTTTCCGTGAACTTTTCTAGTTAATATGGGAAAATCATTTCTAATTTGCTCAATCGTTTTCATTGTAAAAAAATATTTTTTACAAAGGTAGTACTCAGCAAGAAGAAAGTGGGAAATATTCTTGGTATAAATTTTAACTTATTTTATAAATTAATTAGGCTTTACTTGACTTAAAGACAATATAAATGCAAATATCGTAAATAAAAAACTTCTTTTAAATCACATAAAAACCCCTGTCATTTGAATCAACAACAGAGGTTTTAGACTACTTAACCTATGAAAAAAATCTACCTCAAATTGAGTTTGAATTATTTAAAAAGCACTTTTGCATCTTGTTCAGCACGTTGCATCATTTTTGCCTTTGCATCAGAATCGCTTGCTTTTTGTATTAGCTTGTCTTTTGTAGGTGCTACTAAAATAGTATTTTGAATTTTACTCCCTTGAACACGCGGATAATAATAAAAATAGAAATTTCCTTCATCATCAGAAGTGAAAAAACCGTAATCATATTCATTTTTTGTCAAATCAAGACCTACACAAACGCCTCTTTTGTATTTTGTAAAACTTTTATCCTCTTCGCATGTGCAGTATTCATAAGCATCGTTATTTACATAACTTTCTACAACCAACTTTCCGTTTTCTTTTTTAAGTCCCATTTTAAAATAATCTCCATTGATGGTGTTTTGAACTTGACCAACATAATAGGTTATATCATCCTTTGAAGGGGTTAAATTTCCTTCTGTTGCATAATAATAAATCATTCCTTGAGCGTCTTTCATACCTAGTTTGTTGCTAGATAATTCCAAAATGGTATTGACATCTTGTCCTTGTGGGGCGTTTAAAGTCAATTGATTTCCTTCAATTACCCAACTTCCTTCACCTTCATGTTTTGTCCCATAATAGTTGAGAACAAAACTAAAAGTCTGGTCACTTTTAAATTCCATTTGGTATGATTCCAAAGTTTTTATGGTTTCAAGTGCATTGAGTTTTTCTTGGCTACTATCATCCTTACCGTATATCTCGTTTATGGAGGCTTTGGTTCTGTGATAATCTAATTTCCAAGTGGTAATAATGTTTTTATTATTGAACTGTGAAATCCCATTCCAAGAAATACACAGAAAAATAACCAATGTAAGTACATTAAATTTTTTCATCTCTTTGTTTTTTTGTGTTATTACAAAATAACAACAAAGACTATGCTTATAAAGTCCAATACTCATGAAATAGGCGGATTACTCCATGAAACTGTCCTATTATTTCATAAAGCTTTTTGTAGAAACAAAAAAATCAAAATTTCATTCAAAAATTTTCAATCAGACATCAAATATTTAAGATTATTTTAGTTTTTACAACTAATAATAAATGCTTTGATTGACAAACTCAAATAGCTCATTATATCACTCCCAAGTCTTTGCCCACTTTGATAAACGCAGCAATGGCTTTGTCTAAATGATGTTTTTCGTGAGCAGCAGAAATTTGTGTTCTGATTCTTGCTTTTCCTTTAGGCACAACAGGATAAAAGAATCCAATAGCATAAACACCTTCTTTCAATAAACCTTCGGCAAATTTTTGAGAAAGTGCAGCATCATACAACATAATTGGAACAATTGGCGAGTCACCCTCCTTTACATCAAAACCAGCAGCGATGATTTTTTCTTTGAAGTACTTTGTGTTTTCTTCTAATTGATCTCTCAAAGCGGTGCTTGAACTCAAAATATCAAAAACTTTATTGGCTGCACCCACAATACTAGGTGCTAAACTGTTTGAAAATAAATAAGGCCTAGATTTCTGACGCAACATTTCGATAATTTCTTTCTTACCGGTGGTATAGCCACCCATTGCGCCTCCTAATGCTTTTCCTAAAGTCCCCGTAATGATATCCACTCTATCCATCACATTGTGGAATTCAGGAACTCCTCTTCCTGTTTTTCCAATAAAACCAGCCGAATGACATTCATCTGTCATTACCAATGCATCGTATTTGTCGGCTAAATCGCAAATTTCGTTCATTTTTGCAATATCACCATCCATAGAAAAAACGCCATCTGTAACGATGATTCTATTTCTTTGTGCTTGAGCGGCAATTAATTGTTGCTCTAGATCTGCCATATCACTATGTTTGTATCTGTATCTTTGTGCTTTACACAGTCTCACACCATCAATGATAGATGCGTGGTTGAGTTCGTCAGAAATGATTGCGTCTTCTTCATTGAATAAAGGTTCGAAAACACCTCCATTAGCATCAAAAGCTGCGGCATACAAAATGGTATCTTCCGTTCCATAAAACTTTGCAATTTTTGCTTCCAGTTCTTTATGTATATCTTGTGTTCCACAAATAAATCTTACTGAGGACATTCCAAAACCGTGTGTATCTAAAGTATCTTTTGCAGCTTTGATTACCTCAGGATGAGAAGACAATCCTAGATAATTGTTGGCACACATAATGATGACTTCTTTTTCATTGTTTACACTTACCTCAGCACCTTGAGGCGATGTGATGATTCTTTCATTTTTGTATAGCCCCTCAGATTTAAGAGTTTCTAAATCTTTTTGAAGTTGTGATTTTAATTTTCCGTACATAGTATTTTTATTTATTAATTATTCTAAGTTTTCTCTTTTTTCGTTGAACTAGGAATAGTGAAATCAAACCAAGCACAACGATTAAGACTGTTTGTGAAGCCCAAACTAAGGCTCCAAAACCTGTATCTTCGGGTAAAATTCCTTTTTCTGCTAAATGCTCAGGATTTCTAAAAAATGTAATCACTGCCCCCACCATTAATGGGTAAGTTCCAATTCCTCCTTGAACAATAATGAATCCAATTGTTCCCGCAACAAACCCTGCCATTATTGCTTCAATAGGCAAAACAGAAGTAAAAGGTAGTGCGTAAAAAACAACCCAAAACATTCCAACATAACAAACCCAAATATTTAAAGTGTGTAATAAATAAGGAATTCTATCTTTCATTTTGAAAATTGAAACAAGTCCTTCTTTAAGTCCAACAATAAAAGTGGTCAATTTCTCTTTAAATTTTGGAATCTTAAACCAAGCAATTGCAAAACCAACAACTCCAGCAATTAAAACCCCAAATATTATGTACATTAACCAAGGAGTAGAGGGTTCCGCTGCGCTTTCTTTTTCCCTATTTATTACTTCTTTTAATCCAATTAATTCATCAACCTTATCTAAATTAAAAAGCAAAGCACCTCCTGAAACCAATGCTAAACAAATTACATCTATCACTCTTTCTGCTACTATAGATCCAAAACCTTTTTCAAAAGGTACATCATCTGTAGCTTTCAGCACACCTGCTCTACTCGCTTCTCCCATTCTAGGAACTAAAATATTCGCAATGTATCCAATCATAATTGCGTTGTAAGAATTGAATGTGCTAGGATTGTGACCTAATGGTTTCAACGCATATTTCCATCTAATTGCCCTACTCAAATGACTAGTAAACCCTATGATTAAGGCAAGAAAGACCCAAAAATAATCTGCTTGTTTAAAAACCAATATAAACTGATCCTTTTGTTCCTCATCAAAACTAGACCAAAAATACCAACTGATATAAATACCCAATAAAACTGGTATTACAATTTTTAATGTGTTAATTATGATTTTTTTCACAACAAAATAACGATTATTTCAATAAATTGTTGTCATCTGGAAAAGCAATACCAGGCTTGTAAGTTTTGGCTTCTTTTTCATCCATCCAGGCATAACTGATGATGATAATTTTATCCCCTACAGCCACTCTTCTCGCTGCGGCACCATTTAAACAAATTACGCCACTTCCTCTTTTCCCTTTTATGGTATAAGTTTCTAATCTTTCCCCATTGTTGATATTCACAATTTGAACCCTTTCGCCTTCAATAATATGAGCGGCATCCATCAAATCTTCATCAATGGTGATACTTCCAATATAATTCAAATCTGCCTGTGTAACAGTAGCACGATGAATCTTTCCTTTAAACATCTGTAATAACATAAGCGCAAAATTACAATTTTTAAGTTATTTGACTTTCAAGTTGTCAATCAATCTTACTTTTCCTATCGTACAAACAACAAATGCACGTATTTCTCCTTGATAATCTGCATCAAATTTTTGAAGATTGTCCGCTCTTCTGATTACAAAATATTCTGGATCTCCATATTGTTTCATCATCGCAAAACATCTATCTTCTAATTCCTCTGTAGGAACCAAATCGATATGCTCTTTGCAATATTCCAAGGTTTTAATAAGTGTAGTAGCGACTTGTCTTTCTGGAAGCGTGAGTAATAAATTTCTAGAACTCATTGCGAGTCCATCTGCCTCTCGAATAGTTTCACAGCCTAAGATTTCTATAGGCATATTCAATTGTTTTACCATTTCTTTTACAATCAAATATTGTTGGTAATCTTTCATTCCAAAGAAAGAATGTGTAGGATTTACAATCTCAAAAAGCAATTTCACTACTCGCATTACACCTTTGAAATGTCCAGGTCTGTTGATGCCTTCCATTACTTTGTCCAAAAGTCCTAAGTCAACTTCAAAATCTGTTTCATTTTGATAAATATCTTCGGCACTTTCTGGAAGATAAAGTACATCACAACCTACAGACTCCAAAGCCTCAATATCTTCTTGTGTTCTGATGGGATATCTTTCAAAATCTTTGGGATTATTGAATTGCGTAGGATTTACGAATATACTACTCACTACCACATCACAAGAAACTTTGGCTTTTACCAATAGCGAAGTATGCCCTCTGTGCAATGCTCCCATAGTAGGAACAAAACCAATTTTTTTCCCTTTGTATTGAGATAAATGCACTTGAAGCGCCTCTCGATTTTTTAAAATTATCATAAAATACGGTCTGATTTCTTAGTTTACTTATTGATATCAAAAGGATTATCGTTCATATT
>JAGYKU010000139.1 GCA_018401455.1 Flavobacteriales bacterium | reverse complement strand
GTTATATAGAAATGAATTCTATTACATTATTACAACCTCAAAAAATTGCATTTGGTAAAGGAATTATCAATTCTCTTTCCGAAGATGCCATTTTGTTGAATTCAAAAAAAATACTATTTCTAGTTGCAACGCCTTTATTAGATGTTTTAAGTGGTACAGTTAAAAATATTCAGTTAAAAAATAAAGAAGTAAAACTTGTAGAATACAAGTTTTTAGGAGAACCAACATTTGCACATTTTGAAATCTTATTAAAAGAAAATAAAGGGTTTAATCCAGATTGTGTGATTGGTGTTGGTGGAGGAAGCGTATTAGACTGTGCTAAGTTATTAGCAGCACTTATTAATAATTCCCAAAAGTTAGAAGATGTCGTTGGAATTGGTTTTTTAAATGGGCGTTCAGCTAAATTAATTTGTGTACCAACTACTTCTGGAACTGGGAGTGAAGTGTCTCCAAATGCTATTCTATTAAATGAAGAAACTCAAGCTAAAAGCGGAATTATAAGTCCGTTTTTAGTGCCAGATGCATGTTATTTTGATCCTGTTTTAACAGTTACTTTACCCGCTAAATTAACGGCAGAAACAGGAATTGATGCACTATCTCATTGCATTGAAGCCTACACAAATAAATTTGCACATCCAACTGTAGATATTTATGCGTTAAAAGGGATTCAACTTATTGCAGAAAATATAGAAGAAGCTTATAAAAATGGAAAAAATATAGAAGCTCGTTCAGCGATGTTATTAGGTTCTATGTATGGTGGTTTATGCTTAGGGCCAGTAAATACATCAGCTGTACATGCATTGTCATACGGTTTAGGTGGTAAATTTCATATTCCTCATGGTTTATCGAATGCTATTTTAATGCCAGAAGTGTTACGTTTCAATTTGTCTGCAAACCCAAAAAGGCATGCAGAAGTAGCTCGCGCTTTAGGAATAACAGCACAAGGAAGTGATGAAGATATCGCAATAGCTGGAATCAAAAAAATTGAAGCAATTTCTAATTCTTGTAATATTCCAAAACATTTAACAGCTATTGGTGTAACTGAAGATGCGCTTACAGAATTAGCAGATATTGCTATGAAAGTTACAAGACTTTTAAAAAATAATCCAAGAGAAGTAACCAAAGAAGATGCTATAAA
>JAGYKU010000138.1 GCA_018401455.1 Flavobacteriales bacterium | reverse complement strand
GATACATCCTAAAGCGATGAGCATTAAAATAAGTATAATGTATTTTGTTTTTCTAATACCTAATATAATAGGAAGAGACTTTTCTCCTACAATCAAATCTCCTTTGAGATGAATCATTTTTTTGATAACTTCTCTTGTAAGGCTCATAATGAAAATATAGCCAACAAACAAAAAAGTCATTAAATTATATTCCGAGTATAAAATACTAATGCTAAAAAAAGGAGCAATGGTTAGTAAAGAGGCATTAATTTCACCTGCAAAGGCTTTTTTTCTTAATTTATGAGAATAAAACCAGAGTCCAAATGAGAAAAAGAAATTAAACATTAAAATCTTCCAATCGATAAATGCTGAAATTACTAATGCTAAGAAAATGAAGAAAACATAAGCATTTAAGCAAAAAGTTTTACTAATGATTCTACCAAAAATAGTTTCTTCAGGTCTGTTAATGATGTCTTTTTCAAAATCATAAAAAGCATTAATAATAAAACCAGCCATTATTAAGAGTGATATTGCAATAATGTTTGCGTAGAGTTTGAAATCAAAAAGAATAGTTTTGAACTCTGAAGTAGGATTTAATAAAAATATGGATGCAAAAAATAATGCAAGAGCAACAATCAATACATTGTACCATCTCACAATAGAAAGAAGAGATAGGAGTTTGATAATGAAACGTTGTCTTTTATTGATTTCTTGAATCATAAAAATTTTGGGAGTAGTTTAAATTATTTATCAAAGGCAATATAAAATATAAATTAAGGCTTATGTTTTTGAAAAGACAAATCACCTTAAAACCTATATATTACATCCAATTGGTAATCTTTAAGTTTGTTTTGTGCTTTTTCTAAATCTTCAGCAAATCCTAAAATGAATCCACCACCTCCAGAACCACAAAGTTTAAGGTAATAAGCATTTGAGTTGATTCCTTCTTGCCATAAATCTTGATATAATTGAGGAATCATAGGTTTGAAATGTTCTAATAAAATTCCAGATAGGCTTTTTACATTGCTAAACAATGATTTTCCATCTTTCGTAAGAAAAGCCGAAATACTAGCGTCATTGTATTTTTTGAATTGGGTTTTAATCATATTTCTAAAACCTTCTTCCTTACATCTTTCTAGAAAATGCTCTACCAAGGGTTGTGTTTTCCCAATTTGCCCTGTATTGAGCAAGAAAATCCCT
>JAGYKU010000137.1 GCA_018401455.1 Flavobacteriales bacterium | reverse complement strand
CAAATATTTTGAAAATAGAAAAAATAGTTTTAATTTTGCATTTATAAATTAGAATGATAAGAAATCTATATCTGATATTAGTTATATTTATCTTCAGTAATTTTATTCTTGCTCAAAAAGACAGTACTTTCCAGAACATTTCAAAAATGCCAAAAGACGTACATCAAATTTTCGCATGGATAAATGCTGCGAATGAAATTTCTGTGTCCGATCCTTTGAGGGCTACTAGTTACATTGAAGAAGCATTAAAACTTTCTTATAACCTCGATAATATTAGAGGAGAAGCGTATGCTTACAATTCTTTTGGAGCATTATATTATACCTTAGAAAAGTACGATAAGTCCATTCAACATTTCGAAAAGGCTATCACTTTGTTTGATGGTTTGGAAAATGAAAAAGGTCATTATTCTTCAATGAAGTACATTGGTTCTGCTTATGAAAAAAATAAAGCTTTCAAAAAAGCAATTTCATACTACAACAAGTTTTTAAAATTAGCAGAAAAGAAAAAGAATGATGATGATATCGTATTTGCTAAGAATGGACTAGCAAGATGTAATCAAGCATTAGACAATGAGAAAGAATCCGAAACGTACTATCAACAAGTGTATGAAATTGAAACACAAAGAAATAATGCAATTGGTAAAGTAAATGCAGCGGATAATTTGGGTAATTTTTATGAATCCATCAACGATTCTGTTAAAGCATTTAGTTATTTTGATTCATCTCAAACTATAGTGGTTACTAATCAAATGGCTGAACAGTCGAATAATTACTTTACAAACACCAATAATTTTTACCAAAAAAGAGGTAATATCGACCAGCAAATTCAAACCAATCAGACGGCAATTGTGCAAAATGAAGCACTCAATAACCCTAAAGGAGTGAACGAAGCCAATTTGCAATTGGGTAAATTAAATTTACAAAAGAAAAATAGCAAAGAAGCAATAACTTATTTAAAAAATTCTATCAATCTTTCGGAAGAACTAGGAGAATTAACGGTAAAAGAAGAAGCGCTTCAGGCAATTACAGAAGCATACAAAGATATGGGAAACTACAAAGAAGCCCTCTTGGCGTACGAAAAATTAGTTATGCTTCAAGATTCTATTCAGCAAGAGAAAAACAAACAAATGCTAACTGCTCAAAATTTATCTTTGGAACTAGAGCAAAAAGACAAGCAAATCGATTTGATGCTTGAAAATGAA
>JAGYKU010000136.1 GCA_018401455.1 Flavobacteriales bacterium | reverse complement strand
GCACATTCGTCATTTATAGAGAGGGTATACGTTTGGGTTATATCAGGCATAAAAGATATACTATCAGTTTGTTGCCCAGAACTCCAACTAAAAACTAATGGCGGAAGTCCTCCGCTATAATTAGGATTTAGGTTTACAAGTTCATTACAAACATTCAAACTGTCTGGTAAAGATAAAGAAATCGGAGTATAATCATCTATTGTTAAAGATGCTGAAATAGTATCAAAATTACCATTACAAGTTTCAATTAAAATTAGTAACTCAACCGTTTCAGTAGGTTCTGTAACATTATCAACAATAGGCAAAATAAAAATCGTATCTGTATATGCACCTTCATTTAGAACGATACTATCTGGTGCTTGAAAATAATCGGATCCATTTATGGCTGTACCCGACCAGATAAAATTAACAGTCAAATCTTCTAATGTATCTGGTCTACTAAATGCAAAATACGCAGCGTTACACCCTTCATATAAATTAGTTGCACCATTTAAAATGCCTGCATCAACTGAAACACCCACAGATGTAAAACTTCCACCTTCCAAAAATACACCTGAGTCAAAAGCACCATCACCACCATCTCCTATAGCTAGTTTGATATGGTAAGTTTCATTACAAATGACAGCTGCTCGACAAGTTAAAACAACTGTATTTCCATCATATTCATAACTTGTAGAAGTATTGTTTCCAGCATAAAAAACATTATACTGAGTCCAATTGGGATCTATAGCATTACAATTAGCGGCATTTCCTGAACTACCTGCAACTCCAGGGTTTACGGTATTAATAGATACTGGTGTTGAAGTATAAACACTTGGATTATTTGGGTCTGGGATCAATGCAAGATTTTGAGCAGTATAAATTCCACCGCTAGGATTAGGTCCTGAAAGGAAAAATCCAAAAGCGTCATTTACAGAACCACAAACATATTCAGGATATTCTTCGGATGCAAAAACGTAACTAAAAGTAATAGAATCGCCTACGGGTATAAAATCAAACTCAACAATACATTCATCATAAATTTGATTGGGAGTAATAGATGCTAAATCAGGATCTACTCCCATTGAAAAAGTTCCACCAAGTGAAGAACCCGAACCTGTATTAGGTTGAGAAGCCATTTGAACATCTCCACTTCCTAAAATTAATCCTTGAGGAAGTCCTATTGAAGAGGAAGCATCAGTAAATGAACCCACTTGCTCGTT
>JAGYKU010000135.1 GCA_018401455.1 Flavobacteriales bacterium | reverse complement strand
CACTTTTATTAATTCCTCCAGTATCTTCTGAACCAGTTAATCTTTTAGTAGGTGGAATCAATGATGTATTTCTAAAGATGGTAGATATTATTATGAAAGCATCTCCCTATTTTGTTTTTGCATTGTTGGCGGGAAATTTTTCGGAATTAGCCAAAGATGATCCTTTGAAACTCTGGGATACGCTCTCTTCTTTGTTGACCTATAGTGGTGTTGTGCTTTTAGGTTTAGGAATTATGATTTTTGTAGTATATCCATTTATTATGATTTACGTTACCAATAAAAATGGAACTCCTATGAAATATGGCAGTTTTTTCAAGAGAATCAGTCCTGCTCAGTTTTTGGCTTTCTCTACAAGTTCTAGTGCTGCTACGCTTCCTGTAACCATAGAATGTGTAAGAGATAGAATTGGAGTTTCTAAAGAAGTAACAAGCTTTGTGCTACCAATTGGAGCGACTGTAAATATGGATGGGACGAGTTTATATCAAGCTGTAGCAGCAATCTTTTTGGCGCAAATACATTTGATAGATTTAAGTATGGGCGCTCAATTAGAAATTATGTTGTTGGCCATTATGGCATCTATAGGGTCTGCGGCAGTTCCAAGCGCTGGTATTGTGATGTTAATGATTGTATTAACAAGTGTAGGATTAAATGCAGAATGGGTGGTAATGATTTTTGCAGTAGATCGAATTTTGGACATGTGCAGAACGGTTGTAAACGTGACGGGTGATGCTACAGTATCTACTATAATCGCTAGTTCGGAAAATGAGTTAAATATTGTTGACGAAGCAATTATTGATCGCGCTGAGTAACTTCTTTAAAAATATAAGTTATGAATGAAACCATCAGCATCGATTTCCGTATGGTAAGGTTATTGCAAATAAAAAGACAAACAACAAATTGATGAATAAATTCAACTTTAAAACTGCTTTTCTTTTCTTTTCTTTTTTGCTAATTGCTTTAGTAAATGTTGCTCAAGATGAGGAAGAAGTCGATCCTAATTGCGTTCCACCTACTGATAAAAAATTAGTAAAACTTTGGGAAATAGCCAATGACAAAAAAAACGACTACAACAAAAGAATTACTGCACTTAAAGATATCCTAGATGTTAATGAAAATTGTGCTCCCTGTATGTGGAATATGGCAGATGAAACATTTAGAAGAGCAAAAATAAATGGAAATTCTTACGAAATTCCAAAGAAATACTACTTGATGCTTTCTGAAACTTGCCCAGATTA
>JAGYKU010000134.1 GCA_018401455.1 Flavobacteriales bacterium | reverse complement strand
TTAGAAATTAATAAAGATGAAGATAGATATTCAAAGCAACTACTCATTACAGCCCTACAATACCTTTGGAATAGATGTAAAATGCAGTTATTTTGTCTCTGTAGAAAGTTTTGAGGAATTAATAGAAGTTCTTAAATCTGAAATTGCTAAAACCAAAAAACTACTCATTTTAGGAGGCGGAAGTAATTTATTGCTTACTCAAAATATTGATGCTTTGGTGATTAAAATGAATCTAAAAGGGGTTGTTATTGAAAAAGAAACTGAAGAAAATGTTTGGGTGAGTGCTTTTGCAGGCGAAAATTGGCACGAGTTTGTTTTGAAAACACTAGAAATGAACTGTTATGGACTCGAAAATTTGAGTTTGATTCCTGGTTGTGTGGGCGCAAGTCCAATGCAAAATATTGGTGCTTATGGCGTTGAAATTAAAGATTATTTTGATCATTTAGAAGCCTTAAATTTAGAAACATTAGCAATAGAAATTTTCGACAATACTTCTTGTGAATTTGGATATAGAGAAAGTGTTTTTAAAAGAAAATACAAAGGCAAATACATCATTACCAAGGTTGTTTTTAAATTGAATAAAAATTACCAAACCAATACTTCTTATGGAGCCATAGAGCAAGAACTTTCTAAAATGGGAATAAATGCTCCAACTCCAAAAAATGTAAGTGATGCAGTGATTTCAATAAGAAAAAGCAAATTACCAGACCCCAAAGAAATTGGTAATAGTGGCAGTTTTTTCAAAAACCCTGTGGTTTCGGTTGAATTGTATCAAAAAATCAAAAATCAATTTCCAGAAGTAGTGGCTTATGAAGTGGATGATGCACATTATAAGTTAGCTGCTGGATGGTTGATAGATAATGCCGGTTGGAAAGGAAAAACCATTGGCAATTATGGCGTTCACAAACTGCAAGCTCTAGTTTTGGTGAATTATGGTGGCGCAACAGGTAAAGAAATTTATAATTTGAGTGAAGCAATAATCCTTTCTATACAAGAAAAATACGGAGTAACGCTCGAAAGAGAAGTGAATATTTTGTAGTGAATTAATATATAAATCATTTTTGAAATACTGTTTAAAGATTTAGTTTTGTCATTTCCACCTCCGAAGTCTCGGAGGAGAAACGTAGCTCGGCAAAGCCAAGTCTCAAATTTGAGTTTCTAACACAAGTCCCTTCTGCTGGCTCGAATCCTTTCGAGTGGTTTTCTGAATTTAGTAGGATGATTTAAAAAAAGTTGTATTTTTGAAGATAGAATAAAACTAAAAA
>JAGYKU010000133.1 GCA_018401455.1 Flavobacteriales bacterium | reverse complement strand
TCTCCATCAACTACTAAATTAGGGTGTTCAGTTCGTAAAATTCTTGCAGCCTCTCTCATTTTTAAAGCATTAGGACCTTCATTTGATCCAAAATTTGAATAACTTAACAAAGCAATTCTTGGCTTAACTCTAAAACGTTCTACAATTTTGGACACCAATAAAGTTATGTCAACGATATCTTCCACTGTTGGATTAAGATTTACTGTTGTATCAGCAAAGAAAATAGGGCCATCTTTAGTCATCAAAATATACATCCCTGCAATTTTGTTGACACCTTCATCTACTCCAATAATTTGTAATGCAGGCTTAATGGTATCTGCATAATTTCTTGTTAAACCGGAAATCATAGCATCTGCTTCTCCAGTTTCTAACATAGCAGCTGCAAAGTAATTTCTTTCTTTCATTTCTTTGCCTGCTTCATATCTGGTCATGCCTCTTCTTTTTCTTTTTTCAAAAAGAATATCTGCAAACTTTTGACGTTTTTTCTCTTCACTATCAGCTCTTGGGTCGATGATTTTGCAGTTTTCAAAATCTAAGCCAAATTCATCCATCAAAGTTTGGATTTTCTCAATGTTACCTAGTAGAATAGGCTCAGCAATTCCTTCTTCATAAGCAAGGTGAGCAGCTTTTAATATTTTGTAATGATCTGCTTCTGCAAAAACTACTTTTTTAGGATTTTTCTTAGCTCTTTCAATGATGTTTTTCATCAATTTATTGTCTAATCCTAGTCTCTTTTTTAGTTCATTTTCGTAGGCTTCCCAATCTTTTATAGGTTCTTTAGCAACTCCAGACTCCATAGCAGCTCTAGCTACAGCAGGTGCTACCCAATAAATTAGTCTTGGGTCTAAAGGTTTAGGGATTATTTGATCTTTTCCAAACGAAATATTTCTTTCTTCATAAGCTTGATTCACTTCATCAGGAACATTTTCTTTGGCAAGAGCAGCTATAGCTTTAACCGCTGCCAATTTCATTTCTTCATTAATGCAAGTCGCTCTTACATCCATTGCACCTCTGAAAATGTATGGGAATCCCAAAACGTTATTCACTTGGTTTGGATGATCGCTTCTACCTGTTGCCATAATGATGTCTTTTCTTACAGATGTAGCATCTTTATAAGTAATTTCAGGCTCTGGGTTAGCCAAAGCAAAGACAATTGGATTTTTAGCCATAGATTTTACCATAGCTTTACTAACTATACCACCTTTTGAAAGACCTAGAAATACATCTGCATCTTTCATTATTTCCTCAAGTGAAATATCTTTTGTTTTTTGAATGAATAA
>JAGYKU010000132.1 GCA_018401455.1 Flavobacteriales bacterium | reverse complement strand
CGATGTTTGTTGTTCCGGGTTCGGAGTTTCTCAAACCTTTGTTAAGACTTCGGTTGATGTTGAATGTTGAAAGTTAAATGTTAAAAGTTTTGAGTTAAGTCGTATTAAATAAGTTATTTAGTTGATTAGTTCTTTGTTGTTTAGTTTTAAAATATGCTATGTACAACGTCCATTGTTTTAATTTTTTCCTATCTCACCTTTTTTCAATAACCGAAGCTTTTGGGAAGGTTGTCTGATTTCATTTTTTCAACACATAACATCAACCATCAAAAGTCTAACATCTAGTGTCTAGCATCTAGTGTCTAGGGTCTAGCATCTAGTTTCAAATATCAAGCGTCTTTTTTCAATTATCAAATTATCAAATTGCCACATTATCAAATTATCGTTAAGTCTTACGCCCCAAAGTCTTAAAGTTCTTTGTTATTTTTCACCTTTCTGATTTCTGATTTCATATTTCAACACCTAACATCAACCATCATACATTTACCATCAACCATCTCCCATCAACCATCTCCCTTCAACCATCTCCCTTCAAACATCTCCCATCTCCCTTCAACCATCTCCCATCAACCATCGTACATCTTCCATCAAACGACATTGGGCAACAAAAAGTCTTTTTAACCGCAAAGCACGCAAAGGCTATTCGCAAAGGGCGCAAAGTTTTTAACTTACCTTAATTTTCAAACCTTGTACGTTGGACATAAGACATTGGACAACAAAAAAACATCAACCATCAACCATCAAAAGTCTAACATCTAGTGTCTAAAGTCTAGCATCTAGAATCGTGCAGTCGTAAAGTCGTATGTCGTAAAATCGTATGTCGTGATATCGTATGTCGTAAAATCGTATGTCGTAAAATCCTAACATTAACTTTTTAACAATTGTTAGTAAAATTAATGTAGGAAATATTTTTTCGTACCTTCGTGGGTTGAGAATCTGTTAATCAAATTAAGATATGAATTTTAAATTATACGTTGTTGGAATTTTTTCTTTCTGTTTTTTAAGTGTTCATTTGTCTTTTGGGCAAGATGATACTTTTATCAATCAGTTAGATTCCTTGGGAAGTTTGGACGATAGCACCAAATCTATTATTACCTTTAATGAAGGATTGGATTTGATGAACGCCAAAAAATATAGTCAGGCCATTGATAAATTCAATGCTGCTTATTCTTTGAATGCTTCTTTAAATGACGCCATTTTCAACAGAGGATATTGCTATATGCAAATGGGAAGTCCAGATAAAGGTATTGGAGATTGGGAATCTTTTGCAAAAAACAATCCTGATCATAATAAAGTTTTTGAGGAATT
>JAGYKU010000131.1 GCA_018401455.1 Flavobacteriales bacterium | reverse complement strand
ACTTTTAAATATTCTGAATTGTTGTCAACAAGTTCTGAAACCTTATTAAAATCTCCGTCCGAAATTGCTTTAAAAAATATTTTTATATCCTTTTTTGTCATTGTTGTCTTGGTCTGCCGGTTTTTTAAAGTGACGCATAACTTATATATACGTCTGACGCTATCAGTCCAATCTACCTATATATGGTTGGCTTGGTCTAGCTGTTGTCAGACTTATTTCATCACAAATATAATTTTATTTTTTAATAAATCCTCTAAACAACTTTTATATTATGTAAACTCTTGTTAATCATTATTCAAAATGGGTAATTGCGAATTTGAAATGGTGTTTTGAGATATCTTCCGCATTTTAATATTACTTTTGCGTTTGTGTAAAAATAACTCCCATTGGAAGAGAAGTCAACAAGAATCAATAAATACTTAAGTGAAATCGGTTATTGCTCAAGAAGAGCGGCAGACAAACTGATAGAAGAGGGGCGTGTCAAAATAAATGGAGTTGTTCCTGAAATGGGAACCAAAATAACTGCTGGTGATGAGGTGTCTGTGGATGGAAAAGTGGTTTCCAAAAAAGAGGAAGATTTTGTATATATTGCTTTCAACAAACCTGTGGGAATTGTCTGTACCACAGATACTCAAAAAGAAAAAAAGAACATTATCGACTATATCAATCATCCCAAAAGGATTTTCCCCATCGGTAGATTAGACAAACCCAGCGAAGGACTCATTTTTCTTACCAATGATGGAGATATTGTCAACAAAATACTTAGAGCGAGAAACCACCACGAAAAGGAATACATCGTTACGGTTAACAAACCCATTACTCCCGAATTTATCACAAAAATGAGTAATGGAATTCCAATTTTAGAAACCGTTACCAGAAAATGCGAAGTAACTCCAATTGATAAATTTACTTTTAAAATCATCCTCACACAAGGTTTGAATAGACAAATCAGAAGAATGTGTGAATTTCTAAATTACGAAGTAAAAAGACTCCGAAGAGTAAGAATTATGAATGTAAAATTGGATATGCCTGTCGGAAAATGGAGAAACTTAACTGCTGAAGAACTTGAAGAAATTCAAAAAATGGTGGCAGATAGTAGTAAGGTGAGCGATTGATGATGGGAAATCAGAAATCAGAAACCTGAAAGTATGAAATAATTGTTACATTGGTATATTGATACATTAGAAATAGATGATGGGAAATACGAAATCAGAAATCAGAAACCTGAAAGTATGAAGTAATTGTTACATTGGTATATTGTTACATTAGAAATAGATGATGGGAAATCAGAAATCAGAAATCAGAAACCTGAAAGTATGAAATA
>JAGYKU010000130.1 GCA_018401455.1 Flavobacteriales bacterium | reverse complement strand
AAGAATTTTACCCAATAGTTTTGTTTTTTATAAACCTAAAGATATTGTAAGTGGTGATTTCTATTGGTGTACTCAGATTGATGAAAATATTGTTTTTGCAGTTGCTGATTGTACTGGTCACGGTGTGCCTGGAGCAATGATGTCTGCAATATGCAATAACCTAATGACCCAAGTGATTCACGATGGCAAAATTTCAAACCCAGCGATAGCACTTGAGCAAATAGATAAAAAATTAACAAGAATTCTAAATCAATCAGATACAGATCAAAAATCCAGAGATAGTATGGATATAGCACTTTGTACGATTGATAAAAATACCAATAAACTTCAATTCTCTGGGGTTAATAGGCCGTTGGTTATTATCAGAAATGGTAAGTTGATTGAATATAAACCCGATAAATTCTCACTAGGTGATAGTTCTTACGAAAACAAAATATTCAATCTACACGAAATTGATTTATTGCCCAACGATTTGATTTACATATTCTCTGATGGATTCCCAGACCAATTTGGAGGAGATCGTGGCAAGAAGTTTAAGTACAGACAATTGTTGCAACTTTTGATTGAAATTCAAGGTAAAACTATGGAGCAACAATACGATTTAATCGATAGTAAATTAATCAATTGGATGGGTGATTTAGAGCAGTTGGATGACGTATTGGTAATGGGTGTTCAGATTGATTAGTTTGAAGAAAGTATGATTTTCAAAAACACTTAAAAACCTCTCTCTTTTTTTATGTTTTCGTAAGCTTCTTGGATTTTTTGAAACTGTTCTTTGGCAGCTTTCTGATGCTGTTCTCCTAAATTGGCAACTTTATCAGGATGGTGTTCGATGGCCATTTTTCGGTATGCCTTTTTAATATCTTGGTCAGAAACATCTTTCGAAACACCTAATATTTTATAATCGTTTGAAGCATCTTTCCAAAACATAGATTTTACTTGTTCAAACTTATAATCTGCAATTCCCAATAAACTAGCAATTCTCTTGATGGAATCCAATTCGTGTTTGGAGACATTTCCATCACTTTGAGCAATTCCAAAAAGGTATTGAATCAACATCAATCGCTGTTGAGGTTGCATCATTTGATTGATTTTTGCACACGTTTCATTGAGGTTATTGGAGGAGTTTAGAATAGTCTTAAATTGTAATAAATACTCTTGAGCCAAATCTTTTCCAAATTGCTGAACTAAAAACTGTTTCACAAAATTCAACTCTGATTTCAAAATTTGACCATCTGCTTTGATTACTGCTGCGGATAAAATCAATAGCGCTTTTGAAAATTCATGTTGAAGATTGTTTCCACCCATATTGGTTTGATAACCTCTCTGATATTGAGTCCCTCCTCTAAAGGTTCTTGATTGTGATTGCCCTTCTGAATTCATTTTTTGCTGACCATCTATATAAGCACCAACAATAGCTCC
>JAGYKU010000013.1 GCA_018401455.1 Flavobacteriales bacterium | reverse complement strand
ATTCTATTTGCTGAACGCTGTATTCTTTTTGTTTTCCGTCTGGGTTAAATTTCTTTCCTTTTAATTGAATATTACCTTCAATATATAGGAAGTTCCCCGGAATTAAATAGTGCTGTAACTTCAAATACGTTTCGCCAAATATTCTGAATTCCATTCCACCCGTTTTGTCTTGGAGTTCGAAAAAACCATATTTATTTCCTTTCTTACTTTCCAAATGTGCACAATTGCTGATGATTCCTGCGCAAGAGAACTTTTTGTTAGGCAAGAAATTTAAATTTTCATTCAAATCTTTAAGTCCAATATCACAGAAATGATCTACTTCCAAATTGTAATCATCCATCGGATGTCCAGTGATATAAATTCCTACGACTTCTTTTTCGAAATTAAGCCTTTGAAAAACACTCCATTCACTCACTGTAGGAATTGCTGGAGTAGGAATTTCCACATCTTCACCTCCGGCCATATCAAACATACTCACCTGATTAGAATCTTGTCCAGTTTGGTAAGCCCCGCCATATTTGATGCAATTTTCAACTAAAGTTCTGCCTTTGTCGTCTGTTCCAAAATATTGTTCTCTTGTAATGCCCTCAAAACCATCAAATCCTCCAGAGTAAGCCAAGTTTTCTAAAACACGTTTGTTGCAATCTTTCAAACTGACTCTTCTTACCATATCAAATACAGATGTGAAAAAACCATTTTTCTTACGTTCTTCTACAATAGATTTTACTGGACCTTCACCCACACCTTTGATACCTCCCATTCCAAAACGAATTTCACCTTTGTCATTTACGGCAAATTTGTAATAACTTTCATTCACGTCAGGGCCCAAAACTTTCAATCCCATTCTACGGCATTCTTCCATAAAGAAAGTCACGGTTTTGATATCGTTCATATTGTTGCTCAATACCGCAGCCATGTACTCAGAAGGGTAGTGGGCTTTGAGATAAGCCGTTTGATATGCAATCCATGCGTAGCAAGTAGAGTGAGATTTATTGAATGCATAAGAAGCAAATGCTTCCCAATCTTTCCATACTTTTTCTAAAACTGTTCTGTCGTGCCCATTTTCTTCACCTCTGTCTAGGAATTTGGGTTTCATTTTGTCTAGTACAGCAATCAATTTTTTACCCATCGCTTTTCTCAAAGTATCCGCTTCACCTTTGGTAAATCCTGCCAATTTTTGAGAAAGCAACATTACCTGCTCTTGATATACTGTAATTCCATAAGTCTCTTTGAGGTATTCCTCCATAGCCTCCAAATCGTACTTGATTTCATCTATACCATGTTTTCGTCTAATAAAATCTGGTATATATTCAATTGGTCCAGGTCTATACAAGGCATTCATCGCAATTAAATCCGAAAATTCTGTGGGTTTCAGATCTTTTAAGTGCTTTTGCATTCCGGGAGATTCATACTGGAATATCCCTACCGTTTCTCCTCTTTGAAAAAGGGCGTATGTTTCTTCATCATCAATTGGAATGGTTTCGATATCAATTTCGATATCGTATTTTGCTTTGATGATTTTTAAAGTGTCTTTGATAAGAGTCAAAGTTTTGAGACCCAAGAAATCCATTTTCAACAAGCCAGCGTCTTCTACCACGGAGTTGTCGAATTGCGTACTCCACATCGAAGAGTCTTTGGCTAAAGCCACAGGAACATGCTCTCTAATATCACTTGGCGTAATGATGACTCCACAAGCGTGTATTCCTGTATTTCTAATTGAACCTTCGATGGTTCTTGCTTGTCGTAAAACTTCACCTTCTATGCCTCTTTGTTTCAGAATTTCTTTCAATTCCAACGCCATTTTCATTTGCTCTGGAGAAAGTTTTTCGGCCAAAACTTCTTCATCGATAGTAAACAATTTGTTGAGTTTCATATCAGGCACCAATTTAGCAATTCTATCCGCATCTGGAAGAGGTAAATCCAGCACACGAGCGGCATCTCTTATAGAAGATTTGGCTGCCATTGTACCATAAGTGATGATTTGCGCTACTTGATTTGAGCCATATTTATCAATTACATATTGTATGACACTTCCTCTTCCCTCATCGTCAAAATCAATATCAATATCGGGCATTGAGATACGTTCTGGATTTAGAAAACGCTCAAAAAGTAAGTCGTACTTGATAGGGTCAATATTCGTGATTTTGGTGCAATAGGCTACAGCCGAACCAGCGGCCGAACCACGACCAGGACCAACCGCCACACCCATATCTCTTGCTGCTTGAATAAAATCTTGAACAATTAGGAAATATCCAGGATAACCAGTATTTCGAATCACGTCCAACTCAAAATCTAATCTTTCTCTAATTTCATCCGTAATTTCTCCATATCTTTCTTTTGCCCCCTCGTAAGTGAGTTGTCTCAAATAATTATTCTCACCTATTTTTAATGTTGGATCTTCTTTATCTCTTGGATCTTGTAATTCTTCTGGGATTTCGAATGCAGGTAGTAAAACATCTCTTCCTAAAGTGAAAGGCTCAATTTTAGAAACAATTTCTTCAGTACATATTATTGCTTCTGGCATATCAGAAAACAATTTTTTCATTTCTTCTTGTGTTTTGAAGTAGAAATCATCATTGGGAAAACCAAATCTAAATCCTCTACCTTTTCCTTTCGGTGTTGATTTTCGTTCTCCATCTTTAATACACAACAATACATCATGAGATTCAGCATCTGATTTATTGATGTAGAAATTGTTGTTGGCAGCAAAATATTTTACATTGTATTTTTCTGCAAATTTTAGTAAAACCTGATTTACAATATCTTCTTCCTCTAATCCGTGGCGATTGAGTTCGACATAAAAATCATCCCCAAATTGTTCTTTCCACCAAACAAATGCCTCTTCCGCTTGACTTTCACCAACGTTCAAAATAAGTTGTGGAATTTCTCCGTAAATTCCTCCTGTAACTGCGATAATGTCTTCTTTGAGTTGTGGAATGATATTTTTATCAATTCTTGGAACATAATATTTTCCTTCTACATGTGCTGCAGAAGCCAATTTTGAAAGATTGTGGTATCCTTTTTTATTTTTTGCCAAAAATGGCACTAAATATCCATTGTCTTTAACTGTTTTGTTATACATATCAGTGCAAACATATAATTCACAGCCAACTATTGTTTTGATGTAAGATTTTTTCAAATCCTCAATATCTACATACAGGTTATCAATTTCTTCGGAAGTTAAAGTTTGTTCTTCTTCCTCACCTGCTTCATTTTTTACTTTTCTAAATCCATCACTGATTAATTTTTCAGCATTTTGAATTTTAGCATCTACACCAGAATTATATTTCACACCCGCATTCACAAAATGAAATGCAGCCATCATGTTGTCCGTATCTGTTAGAGCAACCGCTGGACTTCCTATTTTAGCCGCAGCGTTGATCAAATCATCAATCTTAGTTGTGGATTGCAAAACAGAGTATTGGGAGTGATTATGCAAATGTGAAAACCGTACTTCTTTAAGTTTATCAATATTTTCTTTGATTTCCTTTTGAGTAAGGTCTGCGCCTGTGTCTGTATCGAAATCTTTTTTTAGAGCTTCACTTTCTTCTTTTAGGTTTAAGTGTTTTAAACCAATCGGTTGAATGGTTGATGGATTCTGAATTAAAAATTGATCAAAATATTGTTCATCTGCCAATAATTGCTCCTTCGTAAAACTTTTAATTCTAATCAATTCCAAGAAACATCTTGTAGTGGCTTCTACATCGGCAGTGGCATTGTGTGCTTCATTAAAAGGAACGCCAAACAAATGTTGGTGTAATTCCGTAAGCGTAGGCAATTTGAATTTTCCACCTCTACCTCCTGGCAATTGACACATCTCTGCTGTGATTTCAGTACAAGTATCTAAAACGGGCAATTGTGTCAAATTAGTCTCCATTCCATAACGATGCAACTCACAACCCATCACATTGATATCGAAAAGAATATTCTGACCGACTACAAATTTAGATTTTTCGAGAACTATTTTGAACTCTTCCAATACCGTTTGAAAAGGAGTCCCTTGAGCATGGGCTAGGGCAGTGGAAATACCATGAATCTGCTCTGCTTGATAAGGAATGTCATAACCATCAGGAATGACTAAGAAATCTTTTTGTTCTACAAGATTTCCCATATCATCGTGCAATTGCCATGCTATTTGAACACACCTTGGCCAATTATCTGTATCAGTAATGGGGGCTTTGAAATCCTTTGGAAGTCCTGTGGTTTCGGTATCAAATATTAAATACATGTTGCGCTTGCTTTGATGAAAAATTTACAAAGCATAAAGTTACCAAAGTAAGTGCTAAACTTGACTAAAAAGTTTTTGAAATTATTAACAGAAGAGAAACAAACTATGTTTTGAGTAGTTCAATTTGTTGAAGGTTGTCAACCTATGTCATACTTCTTCACTATTGTTTCAAAGTATAAGGGACTTCGGGTGATGTTAAATGTTAAATGTTGAAAGTTTAAAGTTGAAAGTTGAGTTCGTGAGGTCTCATGATTTTGGTTTACGTAAAGTTTAATTTTTAACTATTTGACAATTTATAAGTTCTTCTGAGTCATCTGTTGTTTCATAATTTGAACACTCCAATTCAGCTTCTTGAATATTTGTAGCAACTATGGTATCTATAATAATTTCCTTACTACCATTTTGGATATTTATATGTGTACATTTACATAAGTAATAATTTGGTACATTAGAAATAGTACTTTCAGTTTTGATTAATTTAGTCTCGTCTTTTTCCTCGTTCTTTTCTAGTTCACATGAACTAAGAAATGATATTGCAAGAACTATTTGTATTAGATTTCTCATTTAATATAATAGATTAGTTTTTCTTTTTGTTCAGCTTTAAAGCATTCTTCTCTTCTGCAAGATGTTTACGTTGTAATTTTTTCACATCTTCAGCAGGGGGTAAATTTTCAGGAATTATGTTTCTTTGGGTTAACATATTTCTGACCGCCAAATTGTTATCAACGTGTTCTTTTTCAATTGGTTTTTGACCTTTTAAATCTTTGTTTTGCACATTTAAACTCGTCATTTCTGCTGCTAAATCTTTAGCTTTTATGCTAATTGTTGGCAGAAAATCAGCTACTGGTCTATTAGCAGGTACGCCCATTTTTTTCTTCAAAGTTTGTGTGTTAATCCTAAAAAGTGCTTGATTACCTTTAGAACGTATAACAGCAAAGCCTTGGCTATCAACTCCTCTTTCGTACAAAACACCAGATAATTGTTTTTCAGTTTGACTTAGTTTTTCTCTTGCTTTTATTCGTTCATTTTCAAGAAGCCGTTGTTCTACTAATTCTGCTCTTCTGGTTTGTACTGCAAAATAATTTTGAGCAAAAGAAATTTGTTCTTTACGACTATCCCCATTTTGTGCAATTAGGTAACATGCGTATCTTGTGAGTAGAATATCATCTATTTCTTTTTGAGCACCTTTTGGCATTGGTATCGTTTTCCTGACGTCAGGAAAATGATAAATTTCTTCTTCACCTGCATTATTACAAGCATCTTTAGCTTTGTCAATTACATTAACAAAATTTTCCCATTTGCTATAACCTAATAGAAATTACATTTCTCTAGCGCTCCAACATTCTATGCCTTCATATTCGGATGCTACAGCTTCAAACTGTTCAAAAAGTTCTTTTATTTCTTGTGTCTTCATAATGAAATTATTTGGGGTTTGTCAAAAATTTACAAAGCATAAAGTTACCAAAGTAAGTCCTAAATTCTTCTAAAAAGTTTTTGAAATTATTAACAGAAAAATTCTCTTTATAGGTTTGATAGTTCGTAAACGGTCAATTCACTGTTTTGAAAGATGATTTTTGAATTTTGAAACTCAAATTCATATTCATCATCTTTCACCAAAAATAAATATTTCGCTCCTTTATCTTTAAGTTCATTGATTTTTTCTTGTTGAATTGATTCGTAAGATGCTATCGTCCAACCTTTTTTATTGAGAAACAATAACCCTCCATTTTGAGAAGGCTCTGGAGCAATGATTACTTTGGAGTCAGTCATTATTCTAAGTGTATTAATGCTTTCCATATTTTTGTATATGATATTTCCTGCTTTAGAATAAGTATTATAAGACACGGAATGTCTTTCTTTAAGTTTGATGCTTGAATAGTTGATTCCTGTAACAATGATGATGGCAAAAAACACTTTTAGTGTAATTGCTAAATATTTGTTTGTAAACTTGTTTTTGATGACTTGAAATATCAATATCATAAAAAATACAATTAAAGGAAGAAATCCTAAAGCATAGTAATCGTGATCTTTAAATTGTTTGAAAAACAATAAGAAGTAGGACGTATTTCCCAAAAATAAAATCAAAAGCAATAAAAAATAGGGTGTAATCATTTTCTTGTAAAAAATAATAGCGATGATGAATAGCACCAATAATAAGTGAAAGGAAGCATGCGCAAAATAACTTACATACCAATAATCTTTCATTAATAATAATACTTCAATAATACCTTCTGAACTCAAATCCCAGATGGGTAAAATACTAGTGTTGAACGAAGTGGATTCATTGGATTGGTTGTAGTAAATTACATAAACATTCCATAGTGCAACTAGAAATAAACTTAATGCACCAAATTTTATAATATGAAGCATTTGTTTTCTCTCTAAAATCGCTTTTGATTTGCCAAAAAGCAAGAAAATACTAAATACAATAATCGCCATGGGATTGATGAAGTAAGTCACTTTTATCAGACTTCCTATCGTAAAGAAAAGTAAACTTATCCAAAGCGTTTTTTGTTGTTTTTCTTTAAAATATTTAAAAATATAATACCATCCAATAAAAGTAAAACCAAGAGCAGCGGTATCTGGTAAGTAATTGAAAGCGTAATAGTTGAAAACAGTTGAGGTAAAAAGAAATAGCGTTATCAATAAAGCATAAATATAATCTTGAATCCAATGATAGGCTAACTTGAAAATAAAGTAAACACCAGTAAATGAAATGCAAAGATGAAGTAATTTAAGCAACCAAAAGTTGTTGCCTGTAAAATTGTAAAACAAGGCTGTGATGTAATAAGTAATTGGAAATTCACAAGCCGCTTTGGCATCGGTGTTTTTGAGATTATAAAGTTGTGGAATAAAAAAGTTGAATCCATTGTTATAGTATTGATTTGCAAAAGATAAACTATCTGTTTGCCTCATGTAGTGAATTCCTCTAGGCGGAGCAAAAAACACATTTCCATATCCCAAAATAAAGAAGAGCCCACAAAAAATTAAAAACGCTACAATTCCAATCATTAGATTTGAGGGTTTATTTTTAAGTATCGTCATTCTTTGAATTTGTTTTTGAAGTAAAAACAAAAGTACGAAAGCGTTTTAAAGTCTATGGAATTTGTAAAGTGTTTTTTTCTATAGTTAAATAAACTTACCCCCTCAATGCCTCTTTGTAAGTATCAATTGCTTTTTGTCTTGCCGTTTTATGTTCTACTATAGGTTCTGGATACTGATGGGTACCAAATTCAGGTATCCATTTTTTGATGTATTTGTCATTGGGGTCAAATTTTCGGTGTTGCTCAGAAGGATTAAAAACTCTAAAATAGGGTGCAGCATCACATCCAGAACTTGCTGCCCATTGCCAACCACCAATATTACTTGCCAAATCAAAATCAAAAAGTTTTTCGGCAAAGTATCTTTCGCCCCATTTCCAGTCAATCAATAAGTGTTTGGTGAGAAAACTTGCTGTAACCATTCGCACTCTATTGTGCATAAATCCTGTTGCGTTGAGTTCTCTCATTCCTGCATCTACCATTGGATAGCCGGTTTTGCCTTCACACCATTTTTCAAAATGAGTTTCATTATTTTCCCATGGAATGTTGTCATATTGAGGTTTGAATGATTTTTCAACTGAATGTGGAAAGTGAAACAAAATCATTTGATAAAAATCTCTCCAGATCAATTCATTGAGCCAAGTTTCATTATGCAACAGTGCTTTTTGAACCATTTCTCTGATACTGATTAATCCAAACCTTAAATAAACACTAATTTTGGAAGTTCCTTGCAAAGCTGGAATGTCTCTGTTTTTGTGATAGTTGTTTAATATTTCTTTCGAAAGATTAAATTCTGGAGCAGTAATTTTGGATTTTTCAAAACCCATTGCTGACAAGGAAATCAATTCAGAAGTATTGGAATTCTGGTTAAAATTATTAAAATATTTTTCGGTAGGGTAGGATTGATTATAATAATGCGTGAGTTGTGATTTCCAAATTTTACTGTACGGTGTAAATACCGTGTAGGGTTTGCCATCTTTTTTGAGTACTTCGTTTTTTTCGAAAATCACATGATCTTTTTTACCAATAAATGGAATGTTTAGTGTGTTTAAAAAGTCAAAAATTTCTTTGTCTCTGTTTTGAGCATAAGGTTCGTAATCTCTGTTGGTATAGACTTTTTCAATGTTATATTCTACAGTCAGTTTTTTATAGACATTCAAAGGAGTGTCATAAAATACTTGCAAATCACTTCCAATTGCTTGTAATTCCTTTTTTAAGTGAGAAATCGTATTGTGCAAAAATGAAACTCTTGCATCATCTTTTGCAGAAAGTTTTTCAAGAATATTTTTGTCAAAAATAAAAATGGGGAGCACTTCTTTATTTTCTTTAAGCGCATGATATAAACCAGCGTTGTCATTTAACCTTAAATCTCTTCTAAACCAGAAAATTACCATGAAATTTTTGTTTTATTTAACAAATGTAAACTGTTTTTGTTCTTTAGAGAAAAGTATAAATTTTAATTTATTGTTTAAATATGAAAAACGAATGTATCAAAGTATTTTGAAATCTGTTCTACGATTTTTGGCTCTGTTTTCAGGTGAAGTATTGGGTACTTTAGGTTGAGACTCTCCATACCCCTTAAATTTTACTCTAGAAGCAGGAATTCCTTGTTTTGTAATAAATTCCATCACCGAAAAAGCTCTATCTTGCGAAAGTGCTAAGTTGTCCGCATCACTACCTAAATCGTCAGTATGTCCTTGAATTTCGATACTAATCTTTGGATTGTCTTTGAGCCAAGCAGCAAAACCTTTCAACACTAATTCTGATTTTGGGTCAATTTCACTACTATTGGTTTTAAATAGAATATCATTAATAGTATGAGCACTTCCTTTTTTGATGTCTTTAATTTCGATTTCTTCATCTTTGATAAAGGTTTTTCCTGCATCTTCCTTTACGATAAGTTTAGATTGGTAAGATTTACCTTCTTTTTTGACTTCAAGCAAAGCGTCTTTTGTTCCGTCACCAATATTGGCAACCGCTACATAAGAACCATTGTCTTGAACTTTTATTTCTTGTTTTTGAGTAGTTCCATCTTCGAATCTCACTTCCAATTTGGCGTCTTTTATATCAGCAATATTTTCTGTGGCAATTTGACCTTTCATCAAAACGACTTTATCTGGTCGAGCTTCTTCAGGCATCAAAAAGTAAAAAATGTCTTTTTTGCCAATACCACCTTTGGTTTGGTCGGATGAGAAGTAACCATATTTCCCATCTGTACTCACAATAAGGGCTTCTTCATCGCCAGGTGTGTTGATAGGATAGCCAATATTTTTTGGTTTTGACCATTCGCCAGTAGTTTTGTCTTGTTTTGAATAAAAAATATCATATCCTCCAGCGCCTAATCTTTTGGCATGGGTTTCTGAAACGAAATATAAAGTTCGACTATCGCAATGCAAATAAGGAGATTTGTCACTTCCTTCAGAGTTAATTACAGGTCCCATATTTTTGGCAGGTCCCCAATTTCCATCTTCATCTCTTTCGGAATAATAAATGTCAATTCCTCCATAACCGCCTTGTCTGGCACTTGCAAAATATAGCGTTTTACCGTCAGCGCTTAATGATGGCTGAGCTTCCCAAGTTTGATTGCCATTAATGTTAGGTCCTAAATTTTCTAATTCAGACCAAATGTATTTTTTCTTTCCTTCTACTGTTTTTATTTCATATTTTGTCATAAATAAATCGCAGTTCCAATATTCTCCTTCTTTTGCACAAGCACATACATACATTTCTTTGTTGTCTATAGAAATACTAGCCCCTCCGTATTTAGGCCCAACATTGAATGGATATTCCATTCTTTTTCCTGCATCAAATTCACTGTCAGCATTTTTTCTATAACTTTCAGTAAATTCTTGAATAACTTGTGATAAAATCCCTCCTTTATCTTTATATTCATATTCTCTGGTATAAAACATAATCTCATTATCAGGAGAAATAATAGGAAGGTATTCATCTTTATCTGCTGTTGAGACATTTTTTACTAAAACAGGATTGAAAGAAACTTTATTTTTGGTGAAATAGTTACAATAAAAGTCGGCTTCATCTATTACTTCTTTTACATCTTTGATTTGATCGTCATACTTTCTGTTGAATTTTTTTTCATCATCAGATTTGAAAGATATACCAACAGTTGGAGCAATATTTTAATGCTTCACAATCAATTGTTCTGAGTAATATATTAATCCAAGATTATAACATCTGCATGATAATCTGGCAAGTTTCAGAAAGCATCAAGTAGTATTTCTTTGGAATTTCGTAAGAATTTCCATTTATTTTTGCTCTTCTAAATGTTTCATCTGCCATATTCCACATACAGGGAGCACAATTTTCATTAACATCTAGGATATCTTTAAGTGCAGTAATTCTTTTGTTGTAGTCGTTTTTTTTGTCATTGGCTTCCCAAAGTTTTACTAATTTTTATCAGTAGGAACGCACAGGGAATGACCCCCTTCCCTCATCTTGAGCAACATTTACTAAAGCAATTAGCAAAAAAGAAAAGAAAAGAAAAGCAGTTTTAAAGTTGAATTTATTCATCAATTTGTTGTTTGTCTTTTTATTTGCAATAACCTTACCATACGGAAATCGATGCTGATGGTTTCATTCATAACTTATATTTTTAAAGAAGTTACTCAGCGCGATCAATAATTGCTTCGTCAACAATATTTAACTCATTTTCCGAACTAGCGATTATAGTAGATACTGTAGCATCACCCGTCACGTTTACAACCGTTCTGCACATGTCCAAAATTCGATCTACTGCAAAAATCATTACCACCCATTCTGCATTTAATCCTACACTTGTTAATACAATCATTAACATCACAATACCAGCGCTTGGAACTGCCGCAGATCCTATAGATGCCATAATGGCCAACAACATAATTTCTAATTGAGCGCCCATACTTAAATCTATCATATGGATTTGTGCTAAGAATATTGCTGCAACTGCTTGATATAAACTTGTTCCATCCATATTTACAGTTGCTCCAATTGGAAGCACAAAACTGGTTACTTCTTTGGAAACACCAATTCTATCTCGAACACACTCAATTGTTACTGGTAAAGTGGCAGCACTCGAACTTGTAGAGAATGCAAGGAATTGAGCGGGACTGATTCTTTTGAAAAAACTACCATATTTCATAGGTGTACCGTTTTTCTTCGTGATGTATATCATTAAGAATGGATATACTATAAAAATCATAATCCCTAACCCCAACAAAACAACTCCACTGTATGTGAGTAAGGAAGAAAGCGTGTCCCAAAGTTTCAAAGGATCATCTTTAGCTAATTCAGAAAAATTTCCAGCTAATAATGCAAAAACAAAATAGGGAGAAGCTCTCATGATTATATCCACCATCATCAAAAAAACATCATTGATGCCACCAACAAGTTTATTAACTGGTTCAGAAGAATCCAAAGGAATTAGAAGAAGTGATATACCGAATAAAATTCCAAAAAATATTACTTGAAGCATGTTAGTTGTATCCGTTAATGCACCAAAGATATTTGTTGGTACAATGTCAACTAAGAATTGTAAAGGCCTTTGATCAGCTTGGCTCGAAGCAGTATTTTTCTTTTTTTGTAGACTTTCATCTGCTGCATTAGAAATTTTATCTTTTTGGTATTTTTCAGTAGCTAAAAGCACTTGGTCTTTGTATTTTTCATCAGTTAAAAATACTTTGTCATCCGCAAGTGGAATGTCATTTTCTTGTGCCCACAGTTCATATTTAATTCTGTTTTCAACGAGTTGTTCTTGAGGAAGAGTTTTTCCTGGCTGTAAAATATTTACCAGAGTAAGCCCTAATCCAACAGCAAAAACAGTAGTGATTAAATACATCCCAAGTGTTTTAAATCCAACCTTTCCAAGTTTAGCTATGTCTTTTAGATCTGCAACACCTTTTATGATAGAAAACAATACCAATGGAATGGCAATCATTTTTAAAAGATTGATAAATATTTTTCCAAATGGATCAATCCAGTTGAGTGTGAATTCCGACCAGCCTAAAAAACTCGAAATGGCAGCCCATATAATTCCTAAAAGTAAACCTATTATAATTTTCCAATGTAGTGCCAATTTCATCTATCGTAAATTTTGTTCTGCGAAACTAAGAAAATTATTACAAAGATGTTCGTTTTCTTCACTTCAGAATTCACTTTCGTTCATTCTTTCGGTTGAAAAATGCGCAATATAATCTCTTCAATTAAATCAAAATTAATAATACTCATTGGAAATAAAAAAAGCTCTTCAATTTTTGAAGAGCTTTTTTGGGAAAAATAATTACTTATTTTAGTTATCTCTTGTAGCGTAAGTGATTTTAGCTTTCATTCTATAATCTCTTACATCAGCAGTTTTTAATAAAGAATTAACTAAATTACTTTCTACAAAGTCTTGTCTTTTAGTTGTCAACAATGATTTTTCATCTGCAATTTCAGAAGGTGCTGGTGTGATGTTTGCGTTTTTAATCACAACTACATATACACCTTGTTTACCTTCAATTACATTTACTGTATTCAAATTGTCTTTTAACAAGAAAGTTTTTGCAACAGCAGTTACATCAGAACTTACTCCAGGGAAAGCATCCATAGAAAGTTTTAGCGTATTTTCAGATACGTTAGTATTATTTGTTAAAATTTGAGCTGCTTCTTCTAAAGATTTTACATTTTTAACTTTGTTAGCCAAATATGCAACTTTCTTTTCTTTAAGTAATTCATCTTTCATCATTTCTTTTACTGCTTCGAAAGTTGGTATTCCATATGTTGCCACAGCAGTCATTTTTGCTACAAGATAGTTACCATCTTTTGTTTCAATTGGAGTAGAAACATCGCCAATTTTTCTTTCTTCATTAAAAGACCACTCAGCAAAAGTACTAATGTATCCAACTTCTTGAATAAATGGATTTGTTAAAACCATTTGACCTTTGACAATATCCAATCCTTTTTCTTCTGCAACAGCGTCTAACTTATTTTGTTCAGCTTTTTCCATAACTTCCAAACCTTCAATTTCAAAAACAGTCATTTTGGTATCTTTTGAAGGTTTTACACTTTTGTCAATCATAGCAAGGTAATTGTGTTTGAATTCACCTTTTTTGGTAACTTCCATTACGTGATAACCAAATTGGGTTTCTACACTTTGAATTGCACCAACTGGATTATTCAATGCAAAATCTTTAAATTCTTGAACCAAACCTGCTTCAGGATAAACATTGTAATATCCTTTATTCATTGCAAAACCTTGTTTGTCGTCAGTAAATTGAGTTGCTAATTGAGCAAATTTACTATTGTCTGCTTTTAAAACATTTACTAAACTATCAGCCAATTTCTTTTTTTCTGCAATTTCTACATCATTTACACCTTCTACCAATCCATTTGTAGAAGTTCCAATAAGTATGTGTCTTACTTCCGTTTCTTCTCTAGTGTAAGAATCTCTGATTTTTGCTAAAATTATTTTTGCATCACCATTTTGATTTGTGAAAGGAAATGGCCCTACAACTTCACCTTTGTTTGCGTTTGCAATTTGCTCATTGATATCAGCAGGAAAAGGAGATTGGAATTTATCAAATTCGTTTGCAGGCATCACATCAAAATTATTTTGATCTTGTTGATTAGCCCCAATTTTAGTTTCAGAATTTGCATTTACAAAAGCAGAATCATTAGATGATTTTTGAAATGCAATTTTCACTTTTTCCAAATCAGCACTCATTATTTCTTTGTCTTGCTCAGTAGGTTTGATAGGAATCAAAACATAATCAAATGCTCTGTACTCGTCTATCATTCTCCACTCTTTGTTATTCTTGTTTTTTTCGTAATAACTTTTGATTTCACTATCAGAAATTTTGATAGAATCATTTGGAACAGAGTTTACATCTTTTGCAACAAAACTAATATCTAAAGCAGCATTTTTAGCAATCAAACTTTTAGTAGCCTCACTATTAGTAGCAATCACAGAATACTTTGCCATTGCATTGTATTTTTGTTTTGATTCTTGTTTCCATAAAAGGCAATTCATAATTGTAATAAATGTTGTTTTTAGCAGCAACCAATTGATCTCCTGTTAAAGTAGTAAGTTCAGCATAAATTCTGTCGTAAAAATTTGCTTTTAATGAATCTTTACTAAATACTTTCTCTTCGCTTCCTGGATATTGATATGAAAAAGCATCTACTAATTGTTGATTGGGATAATCTCCCAAAATTAAATAATCTGTAAGTTCTGTTTGACTTACTCTCAAACCAATTTTCTCCACTTCAATTTTTAGAAGGGTGTCGATAATCATTTGATTCCACAATTGAGTTTCTTGTTGGATTTTGTATTCTTCCGGAATGTTTGCGGAACCTGCAAACATGTTCTGAGCTCTCATATTGAAATTCCATTTAGGATTTGAATCGTAAATTTTTTCTCCATACATTTCTCCAATTGGTTGCTCACCCGAACCTTGCAAACCTTGAAATATTGTATCAAAAGGTATGATAAACAACAACAATCCTAGCCCCACTACAAATACTAGTAATCCTGATTTTTCTCTAATTTTGCCTACTAATGCCATTTCTATTTTTTATTTAAGGCTGCGAATATACAACTACAATTTGAATTCTGAAAACACTATTTTGTTTTTTATGTTTTTTTTGGTTCAGAATTAGATTCAAAAGACTAAAAAATTGTAAGTTTTATTTTGTGTAAAGAGTTTGATGTGTATGTATTATGGCTTTTTAGATTTTTGTATTTTACTTTAGGGCTTATACAAATTCATCACGCAACATTCGCCCCATTCTTTATGTTTGTCGAATGCTATACCTATATATAGGTATCTTGGATTGAGAGAATTAATTCGGTGCCCCAAACCTACTATATTATGGTCTATAAGCATTTGCATCACAATATCTTTCCCATTCGTCATTCCGAAAGAACAATTTTCAGCGTATTTGTTAATTTTTGGGCAGTTAATTCTTTCATGTCCCACAGTGCCTGCTGCTCCCATTTCTTTAGCAAAACATTTAGAATAACTCGTCATACTATCGCTTGGAATCAAGGCATTCATAGGAACAAGCGTGTCCAACATTTCTTCTAGCGAAGTGATGTATGTTGATCCTTTTAGATAATCACCATATTTTTTGGTGCCGTAGTATCTTTTTAGTTCAATAACTTTAAATTTTTGAGGATACATTCTTGCTAAATTGAGATACATCACCACATCTTTTTCTATGGGTTCTAAAAAGGAACAAGTGTCACCAGTTTTTGCACTTTGTAGCTCCTCGATTGTCCAGGCTTGAAGATTATTTTGAGACCATAAACTTAATGTTATAAATAAACTCAATATGATAAGTGTTGTCTTCATCGATTTTTTTACATTTAATTATTTTGAGTAGGTAAAGTTATCATCGTTAATCCATTTCTCTTATATCAATTTCCATGTAGATGGATGAAATCGGAACATCGTTGTAAGCACCTTCAAAAGGATTTTCTGAATAATCTCCGATTTTTTCCATCAAAAAGAATATCCAAATTATTAATCCAGAAATGATTGGACACGTCATTTGAAACCAAATATTAGTGTCGAAAATTTCTAACAATCCAAGAGGTACTAAGGCACAAAATACATAGGTGAGCCAAAGTGCTGTTGAAGCATATTGTCTTGGAAATGGAAAGTTTTTAATCCTTTCTGCTTTACCTTGTCCATCATAAAAACTAGCAATTAGATGATGAAATTCCATGTGTCTAAAATCTTCAAAATAGTTTTGATCTTTTAACTCTTGTAGTCTTACAGATTGGTTTTTCAGAATTTGTGTTGCCCTGTTAGATTTACTTTCAATTTGGGAGATTTCTTTATCATTTAAATATTTACTTAAATCTTTGTTTAATTTTAAATCATAATCTTCACAAATTGTTGGAGAATAAACGCCTTTTAGTCTTTCCTCTGTGTGTTCCCAAGGTTTGCTCAATCTAAGTTGATGTCTCAAAGCCGTGAGCCAAGCGATATGTCTGTAGATTAATTCTTTTTTGATTTCAGTTTCTTTTTCACCTTGAACAAAAGAGTCCACTGCTACACCAAAAGTTCTACTATCATTTACAATAGCGCCATATATTTTTCTAGCTTCCCAAGTTCTGTCGTAAGAACTATTGTTTTTAAAACCTAAATAAAATGCGACAGCAATACCTATTACACTTATTGGTTGCCAAGGCAAATATATATTCAGTTCAAAAAAATAACTCACAAAACAAATAATAGCAGAATATAAAACTCCTATCAAAAATGGCTGTTTAGACCAATTGAGAGTCATTATAAAACTGTAGTTCTTTTTGGTGTACATAGATTTTCTTTAAAAATTCAAAAACAAAATTAAATAAAAAGTTGACAGTAAATGCAGTTTAAAAACTTCAAACACTTCAATTTACTATATTTTTCTAGATATTACCTTTAAAAATAAATTCCTATCCTTAACTTTGCAATTCATAACAAAATCATGACAAAAGTAAGTTACAAAGATTGGAATTTTGAGGTGGATAAAACCATTACACAAAATACCTACAAAAACATAAAAAGAGCAAGCGCTGAAGAAAGCGAAACACTAGACGGGTTAAATTTTGCAAAACAAAGAGATGATATCTACCCAGAAGAAATTAAACAATTGTTCGAAAAATTGGGTATAGATTACAAAAAAGAAGCTGAAGTGAGTCATTTTGCAGCTGTTGAAAATGGAATGCATCTTTATAGCGGTTGGTTTCATTTCAAAGGAAATTTTACCGGTCCAGATTACTTGGAATTGATGACCGAAGATGATAAAAAATTCAATTTGATAGAAATCACCAAAAACTTCAGTTTGGGATTTAGAAAAGAAAGTTTTTTAACATCTTTTGAGGATAGGAAAAATCTAGTTCAAGTGGAGTTTGAATGTCTGATTCCTTGGGTTTTAGAACAGGAGTACGAAGACGAAGATGAAATATTTGATATGTAATTTCAAAACATAACTTTTTTTTTGATGTTTGTATCTTTTTTTTCTTTTTATTTGCATTTAATAATAACATAAAAACACATTTTCCTTGACAATCTGCCGATGAAAAACACTTATTTTAACCTAATTGACCAAACGTATTATTTTCCACAAGACGGATTTGATTTAAACGATGATTATCTACTATTTAATGGAGTTTCCATTAAGTATCTTATAGAAAAATACGGCACACCTTTTAGATTGATGTATCTTCCAAAAATTGGAGATCAAATTAAAAAAGCGAGAAACTTATTCAACAGAGCCATCAAAGCAAATGATTATAATGGTACTTACAATTTTTGTTATTGTACCAAATGTAGTCACTTTCACCATATTGTAAGTGCCGCTTTGAAACAAAAAGTGAATTTAGAAACTTCTTCCGCTTTCGATATTGACTTGATTGAAAAATTGTACGAAAAAGGAGAGTTAAAAAAAGACATTCTAATCATTCATAATGGTTATAAAACCGATGAATACATCACTAAAATTTTAAGATTACAAGAAAAAGGATTCAAAAACTCAACCATCATTCTAGACAGTCCAAGTGAAATAGACCGAATTGAAAAATTGCTCAATGGAAGAACAATTGATATAGGAATTAGAATGGCAATTGATGAAGAACCACAATCTTCATATTACACTTCAAGACTCGGAATTAGAAGTAATGAATTACTAGATTTATATACTAATAAAATCAAAGGAAACAAAAGTTTTACTGTCAAAATGCTTCACTTTTTTGTGGATTCAGGTATTAAAGATACGATTTACTATTGGGGAGAATTTAACAAAGCAGTAAAACTATATACTAAGTTGCAAAAAATTTGTCCAACATTGGATTCTTTGAATCTGGGCGGAGGATTTCCTATAAGAAATCACTTAGGTTTCAAATACGATTATGAGTATATGATTAATGAAATTGTAAGAAACATCAAGGAAACTTGTACTCAAGAAGGTGTTCCAGATCCAAATATTTTTACAGAATTTGGAAAATATACAGTGGGTGAAGCAGGAGCAACGATTTTTAAAGTAATTGAGCAAAAACAACAAAATGATCAAGAACGTTGGTATATCGTGGACAACAGTTTGATGAATACGATTCCAGATGCTTGGTCTATCAATGAGAAATTTATTCTTTTACCCATTAACAAATGGAAAAATGAATATGTAAAAGCGAATATTGGTGGAATTAGTTGTGACCATTCGGATTACTACAATTCTGAAGATTTCAACCAACAAATCATGCTTCCTGAATACAAAGACACTGATAAAGAACCTCTATATTTAGGGTTTTTCCACACAGGAGCATATCAAGATGCAATAAGCGGTTACGGAGGATTAAAACATTGTTTGATTCCTGCTCCAAAACACGTAATCGTGGATAGAGACAAAAAAGGTAATTTTATAGATTACGTATATAGAAACGAACAAACTGTAGAAGATATGATGGATATCTTGGGGTATGAGTAGATGGTTTGTGGTTCGGAGTTCGGAGTTCGGAGTTCGTGGTTTGGAGTTTGTTGTTTGGAGTTTGTTGTTTGGAGTTATTCCTCGCTAATCACTAACCGCTAATCACTAACCACTAACTACTAAGAGTTTAACAATCAATCACTAACCGCTAACAACTAACAACTAACCACTAACCACTATGCTAAAACTAACAACTTAAAAAAATGAAAGGACCAATATCAAATTTTATAGTAGAACATTACAAACATTTCAACGCTGCGGCATTAGTAGATGCAGCTCAAGGTTATGAAACTCATCTTTTGGAAGGTGGAAAAATGATGGTAACGCTTGCTGGAGCTATGAGTACGGCAGAATTAGGGAAATCTTTGGCAGAAATGATTAGACAGGATAAAGTTGCGATTATTTCATGCACAGGAGCCAATTTGGAAGAAGATATCATGAATTTGGTTGCGCATTCTCATTACAAAAGAGTACCTCACTACAGAGATTTATCTCCACAAGATGAATGGGATTTATTAGAAAATCACTACAATAGAGTTACCGATACTTGTATTCCCGAAGAAGAAGCTTTTAGAAGATTGCAAAAACATATTCACAAAATATGGAAAGATGCTGAAGTGGCTGGGGAAAGATATTTTCCGCATGAGTATATGTACAAAATCCTTTTAAGTGGAGAATTAGAACAGTATTATGAAATTGATCCAAAAAACTCTTGGATGCTAGCAGCAGCTCAAAAAAACATTCCAATTGTGGTTCCAGGATGGGAAGATTCTACTATGGGAAATATTTTTGCTTCTTATGTTATCAAAGGAGAGTTGCAAGCAAGCACTATGAAATCTGGAATTGAATATATGGCTTGGTTGGCAGATTGGTATGTGAAAAATTCTGAAGGAAAAGGAGTTGGTTTCTTCCAGATTGGAGGAGGAATAGCAGGAGATTTCCCAATTTGTGTCGTTCCTATGTTGTATCAAGATATGGAAATGGAAAACATTCCGTTTTGGAGTTATTTCTGTCAGATTTCTGATTCTACAACAAGTTACGGTTCCTATTCTGGAGCAGTTCCCAACGAAAAAATCACTTGGGGAAAACTAGACATAGATACACCAAAATTTATAGTAGAATCTGATGCTACTATTGTAGCGCCACTTATTTTTGCCTATATTTTGGGTTGGTAAAATATTGAAAAATTTATTTGTTAAAAAAATGAAATGTTCAACTCATGAAAGTGATTTGGACATTTTTTTTATGAAGAAAACATATTCAAACTAAATTTTGTACATTTGATTGAAATTATGAATTAAAATAAATATAAAAATACAAATATGAAAAAAGCAATTTTTAGTTTAATATTAGTTTCTGCAATTGGTATTAAAGCACAAGAATCAATTCAACTTCCTGACTGTGTTACTGGTAAGCAATCTGGAGTTGACGTCAAAAGTTTAAAACAAGGATTAAAAGGTAAAGCAGAATTACCTAAAGATTTTTTTTTAGAAAAAGTTGCTGTTATACTAGTTTACGACCAAACCGACAATGTAGATAATTGGAGGTTAAATTTTAAAAATGACAAGAATAAAGCAGCCTTTAATATGAAAAAAATGTTTCCTCCCGTTAAAGAGGTTATTAAAGAAGCAGGTTTAAATGTATATAAATACATCTTAGTCGAAAAAGATATAGACGAAACTTCTTCGTATTTTTATAATCGCAATTATGAGTTAAAGGATCGTGAGGAATTTAAAAAGAATAATGTCCAATATATTGCTTTTGTTGAAATTGGAAGACCAAATAAAGATTTTGATTACACAAAAAAAACCAGTGATGATTTTCAGGTAATGATAATTGGGTTAGATGAATCTAAACCAGAATTATACATGACTACATTAAAAGATGTTTATTCTGATAAAAAAGCGTCCCCTTCAAATTACAAAGACGCAGAATATGAAGAAAGAGTGAGTGCAGAAGCCACATTCGAATGTCTTGATGTTTCACCGACTTATTTTAAAGATAAAAAAATATATTTTGTACTGTACCCCGATTTACTACTTCCTAAAGACAAAGGAAAAGGAATGATGTGCCAATTTATTCAAAAGTCCTATGAAAATCAAAAGGAAGAAAATAAGCAGTACAATACAATATTTAAATCAATACTTTCTTCTTCTGGATTAGATATAACATTTGTGGATAAAAAATCTGATGTGCCTAATGAAGATGTTTATATTCTTGATTATCACATTATTTCTGAAATTAAAAATAATTCACCAATAAATGACCCTTCTCAAATGAATAACCCAAAATATAATGAAACAGTATATCATAAGTATTTATATCTTATTAATAATAAAACAAAAGATTTATATGTTTTTGAAAAATATCAGGTTTTGAAAAAGGACCAAATTCTACTGAAAATATTTAAGTAAAGTTATAAGTGAAATAAATGGGGATTAGAATATATGAGATGAAATTGTTAAGAAGTAACTAAAAAACAATAAAAAAAATGGGACTCTTCAAAATTAAAATTAATCAAATTAGAAAGACACATTAAAACAAGATAAACTATATGAGATTAGTTGTTTTTTTATTTATATTTTTTTTAGCAGGAATTACCAAACTCAAACTAAAGGAAACTTGGGTTTCTATATGAAGCCAAATGTTTCTACTCACGGAACATTTGGAAATGCAATTGGTATAAACAGTAAATTTATTGAGAGTGATATAGGAATAAATGCAATATTTCTAGTAAATAGACTGAGTTCTCAAACAATTTTGAAAATGGATATTAAAAGTTTCAAATTGGGGTTAGGAGTTAATCTTTCTTGGATTATTTTTCGAGATGGCACATTTTACCCTTCTTGGGATAGATATTGGTCCAATTATACAAGAGTTTCACCAGTATTTGAAATAGGATACGTATTTGATAAAGATGATGGCGTTTCAATTTTTGCTTCCTATTCTCCTTCTTTTTTATCATACCGTAATATTGACTTTATTGGGAATGAAATTAATAATAATCAAATTATTTCTGTAGGAGTTAAGGGACCAATATACTTTAAGTCCAAATAATTCAATAAATTTGTAATAACAAAATGCTAATTAGGTATAGTAATTTAAAAAAACTATATGAAGTTTGCGATAATTTTAAAATTATGACTTTATACTTTTCATCGATTATAGCATGTCTTATTTGTTTTTGCAAAAGTCCTGAATTCTCAGAAGAATATGTTCAGAAATCTGAATTAATTGTCGAAGCTGAGATTTTATCAATAAAATTGAAGGAAAAAGAAGATGATAATCTTGAGATAAAATTTAGAATATTATATAGTTTTAAAGGTGAGAAATTAAAAACTTTCATTCTTCATACTGACAACAGTACGTGTGGATATTATCTAAACAAAGATGAAAACTTCTTAAAATATAATGGCAAAGTCTATTTGCTCTATTTGAATAAAGTTAATGATGAATACTCTTATTTAACTTGTGATAATAGAATGATTGAAAAACCAAATTTACAAAAAAATAAAGGTTCATTTTATTCCAAAGAGCAATTCGAAAAGGATTTGTTTAATTATTGTGAAGAATTTGAAAAAATAAAAGAATACATTATTGAATCAAATTAATTATTAACTGTAAGTACAAATAATTCAATAAATTTGCTCAGATGAAGGAATTAGAAAATATACAAGATATAAAGTTGTTGGTGGATTCATTTTACAATCGAGTGAATGGGGATGATATGTTATCGCCAGTGTTTAATGAGTTTGCAAAAGTAGATTGGGAAACACATTTGCCAAAGATGTATAATTTTTGGAACACGATTTTGTTTAGCGCTGGAGATTATAAAGGAAGTCCTTACGAAAAACACGAGCCACTTCCAGTAATGAGAGATCACTTTGATAGATGGTTAGAATTGTTCAACGCTACTGTGGATGAATTATTTGAAGGAAAAATGGCAGACGAAGCCAAAAAAAGAGCGCAAGTAATTGGTTTAACATTTTGGAGTAAAATTGCCCATTCAAGAAATATAGTTTGACAAAATACCTTAAATACCTCGCTTTCTCTTTGCTTTACTTTGTGGAGTTTGTCGTGATGTTTTTGTCTGTTTATATGATTATTACGATTTTAGGATTACTCATTCCTGTCAATTCAGATTACGAATATAAAAAAGATGAAATTCAATTTTATGTGGTTAGTAATGGAGTTCATACAGATATTTGTCTTCCTGTGGAGTCTTCTTTTCACGATTGGTCACATTTTATTCCAGTAAAAGATTACAAAGGACTTCGTTCCAAACCAAAATTTATTAGTATCGGCTGGGGCGACAAAGGTTTTTATTTAGATACTCCCACTTGGGCAGATCTCAAATTTAGTACTGCTTTCAAAGCTGCGTTATTGCCATCCGAAACGGCAATGCACATTACTTATTGGGATTCAGAACCCAAAATTGGGGAGAAAATCAAACTCTGTAGTATGAATGAAGAGGAATATATGCAATTGATTTCATTTGTATTTGCTACTTTTCAAACAGAAAATGGATTTAATATTCAATTAATCGAAGGAAAAGGCTATACAGATTTCGATAATTTTTATGAAGCCAATCACAGTTATCATTTGCTCAAAACTTGCAACACGTGGACCAATCAAGCGTTGGAGATAGCAGGAGTCAAAACATCTTCTTTGGCACTTTTTGAAGATGGAATTTTAAGATGGCTGTAATTTTGGAATATTTTCTTACTTCAAATAAACTAATCCTGAATAAAAAATAGATGCCAGATATAATCCGAAGTAAAATAAGTTTAAAATCCTTGAATAGGCTTATTTTCTTAATACTTTTCATATTGCTAATAATAGACCGTTTAATTACACTCTTTTATTTTGGTTTTGTTTATTCTGATATTGATCAATTGATTATGTGGAATGGCGCTGTAGATTATTCCAATGGAATTTTTCACGAACCTTTTTTTTACGGACAGCCATTCAACTATATGCTTGAATCTTTTCTTGCAGTTCCCTTATTACTTATGAAAGTTCCGATTTATATGGCACTTCCAATCACTACAAGTATTATATCATTATTGCCTTTTGTAATCCTTAGTCTAGTGTTTTATAAAAAGCATAAGTTTTTTTGGGCGTATTTATGTTTGGTTCTGCCAGTTCTATTGCCATTAGAGTATAATTTCCTAACTACCATGTCAAGAGGATTTGTACAAGCTCATTTATTTATTCCTTTCTTATTTATCCCTTTATTTTATCCTGAAAATAAAAAAAGTGTTACATTTTTGTATCTTGCATCTGCGCTTTGTTTTATAACAAATCCAAGTTCGATATTGATTATTTTTCCAGTGTTCATTTATGTTTTGACTTTTCACCTCAAATCGATTTTATTTTACCTAAAAGCACTTTGGATGCTTCCAATTTTGATTATTGATTACCTATTTAAAGATTTTTATAAAAATAATCCAGAAAGAGTTTTACACGATATAAGCGGGTTGGAGTTCGATAGTCAAATATTCTATGAAAGTCTTATCAATTCTCAATTGTTTGAAAATCTATATCCTTTTGTTTCAAGCGGAAGTTCACTTTACTTATTAGTGTTTATCGTTTTAACTTTATTAGCTTATCGAAAAGGAATGAAAAAAGAAACTTTATTTATCGTTTCAATCATATTTATTGTACTTATTTCTTTAAATATTCCCAAAGTTCAAGAACCATATACTGTTGAAAATGCTGGAATATTTTTTAGTGTAAGTAGATTTTATCTGACCATTCCACTTTTAGTAATAATTTCCTTATATATGATATTTAAGGATTTTGTTTTGAGAACTTACTCTTTTATTTTACTTGTTGGAATAAGTACAACTTCATTTTTTATCAAAAATAATACAATTCAAAAAGTGGTGGACGAAACTATCGAGAATACTAGTTTTCCAATTGTTAAAAATCAAGATTTACTAACAAGAGCAAATCAACTTAAATCACTTATTTTGACACACGATATTGAATTGTTGGTGCACCAAATGTCTCCTTCTTGGGAATGGAATAATCTATACGATAGTTATGCTTTGTACCCAATTGTATTAAATGATATGAATCAGCATAAAAATACAATTTCAGTAAATCTCAAAGGAGACAGGAGAACCTGGTTATATAAAGATGCAGAATTTTGTGAAAGAATATTGCTGGTAGGAATTAGTCTTGATAATGAATTTCTAAAGAAAATCGAGTACGAGATTGTTAGTGACGATAAAATTCTAATTATAAATAATAAACTTAAAACAAAAGAATTATTTGAAAGTTTGAATTTAGATTTTGGAATCTAACAGTTCGATTAACATTCAACTGTTGGCATAGAAAATGTTTACGGGTATCGACATAAACCTTATTTCATTAGGTTTGTGATTCGAAATGATTTTGAGAATATCGGCCATATTATTTTTTATCAGTTTTAGCATTCAATTTTTTGCGCAAGACAAAAAAATAGACCGCCTTGAAATGTTGTACGACCAAGGCAATTATAAAATTGTTTTACGAAAATCTGATAAATTGCTAAGGAATGAAAAATATAAAAGCCATCCATCACCAATTTTGTTTAAAGCACTTTCAGAATATCAATTAAGCAAAAGTAACGAGCGATTTTCTTCCTCCAATGCCATTTATGATTATGAGCAATTCTTGAAGTTAGACAGCATTTTTTACTACCAAAAAGCATATTCCAATTATATCTACGATATGCAATTGGGGATTGCGAATGAAATTAGAACTTTGTATGAAAAAGGAGAGAAAGAAAAAGCAAAGATTAAGTATGATTCTTTTGTAAGGCTTTTTGGTAATGTGGCTAAATTTGATGAATTAATTATTACAGAAGTCAAAGTTACGCCCACAGAAAATCTTACTCCAGAAGTTCCTCTTACCACTTCAAAAATTAGAGAAGGTGTAATCAATGAAGCCAAAAAACACATAGGAACTCCTTATAAATACGGTGGTGTTTCAACCAGTGGTTTTGATTGCTCTGGGTTTACGCAATATGTGTTTAGTAAAAATGGAAAGCAATTGCCAAGAACAGCCACTTTGCAAGGTGAAACTTACAAAGAAATTAAATTGTCAAAAGTGCAACCAGGAGATTTACTGTTTTTCGGAAAAAGTAAAAACAATATTTCGCACGTTGGAATTGTAATTTCCAATGGAGATAAAGAACCGCTTACGATGATTCACGCTTCCACAAGTAGAGGCATAATGATTTCCAATGTGGATGCTGATACCTACTGGAAACCCAAACTTCAATTTGCCGCTACAGTTTTAGAACCATGAAAAGTTTTTTAATCATATCATTTCTTTTTTGTTTTTTTACTTTTTTGGGGCAAGACACTACAAAAATGATTGTAGTTATTGATGCTGGTCACGGAGGAAAAGATCCAGGAAACTTGCATCAAACTAAAGGGCTTTTGGATGAAAAAGATTTAAATCTTGCAATGGCATTAAAAGCTGGCGGTTACATCGAACAGTTTTTAGGGCATGCAATTGAAGTGGTTTACTCTAGAAAATCAGATGAATTTATTAGTTTAGAAGACAGAGTTAAAATGGCAAACAGCATCAATGCTGCGTATTTTATTTCTGTTCATTGTAACGCTAGCGAAAATAACTCTGTAGTAGGAACCGAAACACATATTCATACTTTCGAAAGTACTATGAGCAATAAATTGGCGCACGAAATTCAAATTCAATTCAAAGAAAGAGCAGGCAGACACAGTAGGGGAGTGAAAATAAAAAATGATAGACTTGGGAATTTGTTAGTTCTCAAAGAAAGTAAAATGCCAGCTGTTTTGGTAGAAACGGGTTTCATGACCAATCCTCATGAAGAAGCGTATTTAAATTCAGAAAAAGGACAAGATATTATAGCTTCTGCAATATTTAGAGCGTTTAGAGATTTTGTAAAAACACACCACAAAATAGAAATGCAGTTAGCAGAAAAACCTAATGAAGAAGTGAAAAATGAACCCGTTTGGAAAATACAGATATTTGCATCTACTGGGCCTGTTTCATTAGATAATCCTGATTTTCTATCAGTGGGAGACGCTGTTGAAGAATTGATTTTGAGCAATTCCAACTCAGCCTTTAATTACAAATATTATGTAGGCGCTTTCAAAACCAAAAAAGATGCAAAAGATAAACTTAAAGAGATTAGAGATGGTGTTTTTAAAGATGCTTTTTTAGTGAAATTTGAATAAGAAGCAGTAGTTTTTTAAAACTATTATGTAGTTTTGATGAAAAGAAAATAAGTATGTCAATAAAAATAAAAGATTTAACCAAAATTTACGGCTCTCAAAAAGCGGTTGACAATATTTCTTTCGAAATAAAAAAAGGAGAAATTGTGGGTTTTCTTGGGCCTAATGGCGCTGGAAAATCTACTACAATGAAAATTCTTACTTGTTATTTGCCTCAAACATCTGGAGTAGTTGAAGTATGCGGTATAAATACTATAGAAAATCCTCTTGCTGTAAAAAGTAAAGTAGGCTACCTTCCAGAATCGAATCCTTTGTATTACGAAATGTATGTAAAAGAATACTTAACTTTTATGGCTTCGATTCATAAGATCAAAAACAAGAAGGAAAAAGTAGAAGAAATGATAAAGGCAGTGGGCTTAACGAGAGAACAAAACAAAAAAATAGGCACACTTTCCAAAGGTTACAAACAAAGAGTTGGACTTGCTCAAGCAATGATACACGACCCAGAAGTTTTGGTTTTGGACGAACCTACATCTGGTTTGGATCCCAATCAATTGGTAGAAATTAGAAGTCTTATCAAAGAATTTGGTAAAGAAAAAACAGTATTACTTTCTACACACATTATGCAGGAAGTTGAAGCAATTTGTGATAGAATTATTATTATCAATCAAGGAAAGATTGTGGCAGACAATAAAACTTCAGAGATTGCAAATAATATTGTTCAAATGGACTTCGTTTCTGTAGAGTTTAGTGGTGCTATTAATTTTGATAAACTTTCCAAAATAAAAGACGTTGTTGAGGTTAAAATAGTGAAAGAAAATACCTATCTAATTGCGCACAACAGTAAAGAAGATATTCGTTTGTTGGTTTCAAAATTTGCACAATCCGAAGATGTTTTGATTTTAGAAATGCAAAGAGAGAAGGAAAAACTTGAAGAGATTTTCAAAAAGTTGACTAAGTAATTCTTTTAAAATTTAAAACCAATCGTTGCGATTAAATTTACCATTCTTTTTTGAATTAAAGCATTACTTACTAAAATAGGGTCATACATATAGTAGTCTTCAGTACTTTTGGTAAGTGTATAAGCAAAATCGAAATAAAAATCTCTTGCTCTATAGCCTATTCCACCAGCATAAGTCATTCTAGGAGTAGTTTGAGAAACCACTTCAGGATTGTATCCATTTTGATAGTAGGCAACACCACCTCTTAGCATCCAGAGATTTGTAATTCTATATTCAGCACCCAATCTTATATTACTCGAAGCAACAAAGTTTTGAATTACTTTTTCGTTTTCAAACTCAAATTGGTAGCCACTTCCAGCACCACTATGACTTCTCAATGAACCATTACTATAGTTTACCATTTCATAATCTACCGAAATTAATCCTTTCTTTTTGATTACAAAAGCAACACTTCCCATAATTCTAGATGGAGTTCTCATTTTGTATAAAAAACTGCCTCTTGGAGATTCCGCAAAATAACCATTATTAGGTCTATCAAGTGTTGTATTTCTAAAATTAGTTTCAACAGAAGTATTCCATTTGTCTGTCATTTTATAAAAAGCAGTAGGAGAGTGGTATGATAACCCAAGCCTTAGCCATTTAGTTGGTAGATAAATTGCACCAACTTTAAGGTTAATTCCTCTTCCTTCAGTGTTCAAAAATTCATTATAAGTGAAATCTGTTAGAGCGGTGGTATCTACAAGTGAATATTCTGTATGTGTTTTTTCTTCAGTATAACTAAATCTTTGAAAGTTTACAGAACCTCCAATGTATAATTTTTCATTGTAATTACCTGAAACTGCAAAAGACCATTCGCCTAGACTTCCAGATTGTCTTACAGAATGTTCTTTTTGAATACTATCCACATACATTTGAGTAGTAAAAGCTTCTTTTCCTCCAAACCCATTCATTGGGTCTATCAACCAAGCCATATATGCAGGAGCAGCCATAAAAGGAGAAACATTATAATTGAATAAATCATCTTCTGTAGCACCATATCCTTGAGCAGCGAGTACTTGAGAAAATGAATTAGAGTCTAATCCACTAATTTTATAATCCGAGTTAAAATTCATTAGTTTATTATATCCAAAACCAAATTGTGCTGCTCGCCATTTACTAGTACTGTTTGAATGGGCTTTACTAACGCCAACTATTCCAATACTATTAATATTCAAATTTTCTCTACTATCAAATGTGTTTACGCCATTGTGAAGAGTATTTACATTAGATAAAGTAATTGACGGTGTAAATGAAAGTTCGGATTCTCTGTATCTTGCCATTCCAGCAGGATTGGTTCCCAAAACAGAAATGTCAGCTCCTACAGCTCCAAAAGCCCCTGCAACACCATTATATCTCGCACTTCCTCCAAAATGAGTACTACTATATCTCATTACATCAGTCTCTGTTTGTGCTACTACAACAGTAGAAACTAACATTGAAATTATATATATAAATAAGTTTCTCATTTTGATATACTTTTAATTTTTAATCTTTTTCTTCTAACTTTTTAGATAAAACTTTCTATGCTCATATTAAAATATGAATGAAATTATTTAAGAATGTTACATAATTGTTTGGTGTTATTATCTACCACCTCTACTTGAGCCTTTTGAGCCACCAGATGAACCACCACCTCCAAATGAACCACCTGAAGAACCTCCGCTGCTTCTACTTCCACCGCCACTGTTGAAACTTCCGCCACTACTTCCTCCAGAACTTCTTGAGCCGCCACCATAAGAAGGTGTAGTCGTTTTGCTCGGAGAAGTTGAGTTGTAACTACCACCAGAACTTCTTGAGTTGCCTGTGTTATAGTTATTGCTACCACCTGAGTAGTTGGGTTTGTTATAACTTCCACTACCTGAATTAGAACTATTACTTGTGTTGTAGTAATTGTTACTATTTCTATTGTTAGTGGTAGTTGTATAAGTAGGTTTAGTGCTCCAAGCGGAAGTGTTTACTTCTTTTTTGCTTGAATTATTATATGAATTTACTGTATTTGAAGATGTTGTAACAGGTTTTTTGTAAACTTCTTTTGATGAAGTGTTTACATAGCTGTTGGCATAGTTAGGTTTGCTAGAACTAGTATGTGTTATATTATTGTGCCCTATTGGTTTTTTATTAGTAATTGCCGACATAGTGTTCCCATAATTTTGAACTTTAACAGGTTGTTTGCTTGTTGTATTTCCAATTTTTATGGGCTTTGTATTACCGTTGTTACCATTATTGTCATTAGTTGAGACTACAGAAGTATTGTTATTTGATCTAGGACTTACATAATCACTAGTGCCATTTCCTTTAATGTTTGCTCTTGTAAGATTATAAATTTCTGATGAAGAATTCCCGTGGTTTGAACCGTTATTTGTAGTGGAAGACATTCCACCACTATTGTGACCATTATAGGTGTTTCCAGAATTTCCATCTACAATAAATCCTCCGCCAGTATTATTCCAACCATTATTCCAACCGTTATTATTCCAACTATTATTCCAACCGTTATTATTCCAACCATTGTTCCAACCGTTATTATTCCAACCATTGTTCCAACCGTTGCCATAATACCCTCCATAGTAGGGATTTCCATAACCATATCCTAAAGCAAAACCGTTTCCATAATAAAATGAATTTTGACCATAATTATTCCAACCGTTATTCCAACCATTATTGCATCCAAATCCAGAATTGAAATTATTAAATCCATTATTGCTGTATGGATAATAAAAGTTATTGTTCCAATTGTTGTTGCAGTTGCAGTTGCAATTGTTGTTCATTGCATTGTAGCCAGCGCCACCATAATAATAGTTATTTTGGTTCTGGATATTATTATTAGAACTTACGTTGTTATTTTCTTTATTGCTTTTGGCATAAGACTCATTGTAGTAATCTTCATTTTCGAAATAATCGTCAGAAGATTCATTCCCAGCAAGGAAAATTGGTTTGAGATCTCCATAAACATCATCATCGTAAACCACATCTTTTGATGTTGCACAAGAAGCAAGAATTCCCATAATTGCTATCAGATATATGTAATTAAGTGTTTTCATAATGTTAATTTATTTAGGATAATCTTATTTATTTTGTAAATATACAAATATTATAGCATATTTGAGCAAATAATGAAGATTAAATTTATAACTTTGTTTTTCAATTTAACAGAAAATTAACAAATATCATACCAAGAAATGGCAAAGGGATTAGTAAAAAGAAGTGAGGATTTCTCTAAGTGGTACAACGAACTCGTTGTGATGGCAGATTTAGCAGAGAATTCGGGTGTTAGAGGATGTATGGTAATCAAACCTTATGGTTACGCAATATGGGAAAAAATGCAAGCGCAATTGGATAAAATGTTTAAAGAAACAGGACACCAAAATGCTTATTTTCCTCTTTTTGTTCCCAAAAGTCTATTTGAAGCAGAAGAGAAAAATGCTGAGGGGTTCGCAAAAGAATGTGCAGTTGTGACGCATTATAGATTAAAAACAGATCCTAATAATCCAACTAAACTTATTGTTGATCCAGAAGCGAAATTAGAGGAGGAATTAGTAGTAAGACCAACAAGTGAAGCCATTATTTGGAATACATACAAAGGTTGGATTCAATCCTATAGAGATTTGCCTATACTTATTAATCAATGGGCGAATGTTGTGAGATGGGAGATGAGAACTAGATTGTTTTTGAGAACAGCAGAGTTTCTTTGGCAAGAAGGTCATACCGCACACGAAACAAAGCAGGAGGCGCTAGAGGAAACAGCAAGAATGCTTGATGTGTATGCAACTTTTACCAAAGATTATATGGCAATGCCAGTTGTAAAAGGGTACAAAACAGAAAATGAAAGATTTGCAGGAGCAGAAGATACCTATTGTATAGAAGCGTTGATGCAAGATGGAAAAGCATTGCAAGCAGGAACATCACATTTTTTGGGACAAAATTTCGCAAAAGCATTTGATGTAAAATTTGCAGATAAAGAAGGAAAACAAGAATATGTTTGGGCTACTTCTTGGGGAGTTAGTACAAGGTTGATTGGGGCTTTGATTATGTGTCATTCTGATGATTTCGGGTTGGTTTTACCTCCAAAATTAGCGCCAATTCAAGTTGCTATTGTTCCTATATACAAAGGTGATGAGCAATTAGCGCAAGTGAATGAAGTGGCATTCAAAATTAAGGAAGAGTTGATTGCGTCTGGAATATCTGTGAAATATGACAATGACGATAACAGAAAACCAGGATGGAAATTTGCTGAATACGAAATGAAAGGCGTTCCAGCAAGAATTGCAATCGGTCAAAGAGATATTGAAAATGGAACTGTAGAAGTCGCTAGAAGAGATACTTTAACCAAGGAAATTGTTTCGAGAGAGAATTTAACAGCATATATTGTTAATTTGATGGAAGAAATTCAAATTAGTTTGTTTAATAGAAATCAAGAATTTGTAAATGAAAAAACTACATTTGTAGATTCTTGGGAAGCATTTCAAGAAACGATTAAAAACAAAGGTGGTTTTGTTTCTGCTCATTGGGATGGAACAAGTGAAACCGAATTAAAAATAAAAGAAGCAACCAAAGCAACTATAAGATGTATTCCTTTTGATCAAGAAGATGAAGATGGAGTGTGTGTTTTTTCAGGAAATCCATCAAAAAGAAGAGTTTTGTTTGCTAAAGCATATTAATATATAATAAAATGATTGATAACCAACACAGTCAAAATCTGATTTTTGATATTGTCAAAGATCGCAGTGTTTTGAAGCAAGATGTATTCAATAATATCATCTTGAATTTTAAGATACTTAAAAATGTCCTCAAAGAAGTAGGAGATGACCTCAAAGACAAGATGAAAGATGTGGACGAAAGAGTAGTCGTAGAATACAAAGATGTAGATGATTACGAAGCGCATTTGAGAATTGGTGGTGACATACTCGTTTTTCATATGCATACCAATGTTTTCAAATTTGATGATTCAAATTCACTTTGGAAAACATCTTATCTAAAAGATATTCCTAATAGAGGATATTGTGGTATTATAAATATCTACAACTTTTTGTCTGATTCCTATACTTATAATCGTCAGAATGATTTAGGATATATGATAGCTAGAATTTTCATCAATAACGAAAATCACTATATGGTTCAAGGAAAAAGACAATTAGGTTTCTTGTACAATGATTTCATTAATTCAGTAATTGATAAAGAAAGTATGCAGGCAATTATTCAATCATCTGTCTTGTATGCTTTGGATTTTGATTTATATGTTCCACCTTATGACGAAGTGAAAGAAGTTTCGCTTTACGAAATGCAAAGAGTAAGCGAAGGCTTAAGAACAAGAACAGGAAAACGTTTAGGATTTAGATTTCAGGCAGATACAGATGAAGTTTAAATTGAGATGAAAAATAATTGCAAAAAAAAGATAAAATTTTGATTAAAATGTTTGGGAGAATAAAAATTAGTATTACATTTGCACCCCAAATCAATCAATAACGGTTGAAATGGCCCGTTCGTCTAGGGGTTAGGACACATGGTTTTCATCCATGAAACAGGGGTTCGATTCCCCTACGGGCTACTAAATAAAGAAAGAAAAAAACTATATGGCAAATCATAAGTCAGCATTAAAAAGAGTTAGATCTAGCGAAATTAAAAGAGTTAGAAATAAGTACCAACATAAGACAACAAGAAACGCTATCAAGAAATTGAGAGCAACTACTGACAAAAAAGAGGCTACTACTTTGTACCCAATGATTAGTGGAATGTTGGATAAATTGGCTAAAAGAAACATTATTCACAAAAAGAAAGCATCTAATTTAAAATCGAAATTAGCGGTTTACGTGAATTCACTATAATCTTATTTAAATTATTTTATAATTTTGAAACCTGTCTTATTTAAGTCAGGTTTTTTTTTGTTTTATAAATACCCGCAAGAATGACTACCGAAAATTACAAAATTTCCATCAAAGAATTAGCTGAAGACGATAGACCAAGAGAAAAGATGATGCTCAAAGGAAGAACTGCTTTGAGTGATGCTGAATTAATCGCTATTTTGATTGGCTCAGGCAACAGAAATGAATCCGCAGTGCAATTGTCTCAAAGAATTCTTCAAGAGCAGAAAAACGATTTAAATCAATTGGCTCGATTGTCTATAAAAGATTTACAAAAGTTTAATGGAATAGGCGAAGCAAAAGCGATTACGATTTGTGCCGCTTTGGAATTGGGCAGAAGAAGAAAAGAACAAGACGCACCAAAGAAAATCGCCATTAGTTCAAGTAAGGATGTTTATAATGCTTTGCGTCCTAAATTACAAGATTTACCACACGAAGAATTTTGGGTGATTCTGCTTTCGAGAAGCAATAAAATTCTTGATATGCAATTGGTAGGCAGAGGAGGCATCACAGGAACTGTAGCAGATGTAAGAGTGATTTTGAAATTGGCTTTAGAAAATTCTGCTTCTGGAATAATAGTATCACACAACCATCCTTCGGGAAATTTGAAACCAAGTTCTCAAGACATTCAACTTACTAAAAAGATAAAAGAAGCTTCAACAATTATGGATATTGCTTTATTAGATCACCTTATTTTCACAGATGATGGCTATTTGAGTTTTGCTGATGAGGGGATGTTGTAAATAAAAAACTCACAGTAACCGAAGTTGAACTGTGAGTTTTTTACCTAAACAAAAATTGCTTCTAAATTTATTTTATCCAGTACAAGTAAATCTTTCTCAACAAATAAATTGTTTTCTTTATTTCAAATAGTGTGATAGTATCACTGTTTTTAAGAAATTTTCAAATTTGAATTTTTCAGTTGGATCGTATTTTTCAGTTACGTTGGTAAGTTTCCATAACTCTTCGTAGTCCTTTTTTTTGTGTATTTCAGCTTCTCTTGTGTATTCTAATAGCCAATCCATTTTTTTATGCTCGAATGGATCTGTTGAAAGAACGGATTTGTAGAAATAACCATAACGATTGTCAATAATGGTTGGGGTGACAAAAACACAATTATCAAAAGGGAGTAGGGTACCATCTTTTAAAGCTCCTTTTCCATTTGTTATGACCAGCATATTATTTTTGTCTTTAATGGCACGAACTACAAATTCATCTTTGTCAGGATAACTACCTGTCCGTAAAAAGGAAACATAAATTTGATTTCTTTAATATTATTATTATCTGCTTCATTTTTCATCAATCTTTAAATTTTTCAATGGATTTGTAACCGTTACAATAAATAAAATCTGAGGATAAAATAGCATCTATTTCAGTTAAATATGCTTTAGAACTTAAGTCACTTTCAATTTGTTTTAAATAAGCATTGTAACCATCAAACCTTTTTTAGTATGTCTCGTTCTATAAGATCTTTTTTCTATCGTATTCAATTTTATCCTCTAATGCTTCTGCAATTTCCGTATCTACAAGTTTTAAATAAAACGGATTTTTACCATAGATGATTTTTCTATCACCTAACGAAATATTCATGATTATTATTAGTCTCAAAAGTATATTGATTAATGTTTCCATAATAATACTCCTAAGGTACTCAAAGGATACTATTGTATTTAGGATAAAGTATAAGGCTATCTTGTGTTTTATTATCTATAATTTTTAAATAGAAGATAGGTGTTTCCCTTCAAAATCCTTAGACGACCGAACAGTTGATTTTGGTAAATGTCGTTTTACGGTTAGTTAGATAGTTAAATTTTAGCCCATCTTCACTATAAGAGGTTATAATATTATTTACGTTAGTAATTTAATGTTTTTGGCTTCTTTATATGCTTTTCCATTGTAGATTTCACGTATAATTGGTGCTTGGGAAAATATATTGCCCCATTAAGGCATGTAAAAATGTGGTAATTAAAGTTGAAGTTATAATTAAAATTACTTTCATTATTTAGTTTTTTATTGTTTTATAAATTTTTGACTAGTTCCGTTTTCAGTTTGAATGAAATAGATGCCAGCAGGAAATGAACTACAATCTATAGAATATACTGGTTTGATTTCAGTTGTTGAGAGCACTTGTTTACCGTCTAAAGAAAATATCTTCAATGCTGAAGGTTGATTAAGACGAACTACAAGTAAATCATTCACAGGGTTTGGAAATAATGATATTTTAAATTGATTTTCATTAATATTAGAGGTAGGATTTTCTGCATTATAAAGATCCAATATTTCATTATCAGAAAGGTATCTATCATAGATGTAGATATCGTCTATTTTGCCTTTGTAATAATTGGAGGTCCCAAAAAGCCCCACAACAAATGATGAGCCTGAAACGTCTAATCCTGATGAAATGGGAGTCGATGAGAAGGTCTGAAGTGCCCCATCAATAAATAAGGAAGAAACCGAATCATAATCATGATTCATCACTACATGATGCCAAGCACCTCTTTGATCTCCTAAAACAAGAACTCTGTTTACTCCGCCAGTTCTTAATAGACCTGTAGTTGTATTTCCTGCAGTAGGTACGCCAAATAAATTGTCACCAATGATGAAACAATACTGCTCAAAATTATTAGCTCCTCCTCTTTTTCCTATTACTTGAGCTAGTTGTGCTGTATCATAGTAATACCAGAATGAAATGGCAAAATCTGAAGTACCCATTTGAAACTCTGGCGTGTCACCAAAATCAATATAATCATCTACACCATCTAATTCGTAGGCAAGATTGGAGTTTCCAAATCTGTCTGCTGTTAGCGCAGCACCAGTGACAACACCGTCATTGGTGCCAATCTCATCGTTTGCATTTCCTGCGTTGAACGAGTATGAAGCCTTTAATCCTGCTGTTGGGATTTGAGAATAGCCATTCAATAGGGAAGTTAAGATGATTGTACAAGTAAAAATTGTTTTCATAGTTTAGGATTATTGTTTTATAAATTTTTGAGTTGCTCCATTTTCAGTTTGAATGAAATAGATGCCATTATCCATTCTGAAACATCAATTTGATAATTAAATTGACCATTTAATGTCATAACTAATTGTCCAGTCACATTATAAATGTTTATTGTTTTGAATTTTAGGAATAACAATCCAAAATTAGAATTGCTAGGATTTGGATAAATAACCATTCCATCTTTATTTAATTCATCTACTGAAGTGCTTGTGACAGAAATACAAATTGATGAACTTGTACATCCTCGATCAGTTATCAATAGAGCATAACTACCATTACTGGTTGCAGTGTATGATTGATTTGTCGCACCAGTAATGTTTTGAAACCAGGACAAGTAACCCACTGATATGATGTCCTGAAAGTTCTGCAGTTAAAGTTTCACCAGTTTGAATAATATTTGCATTGATAACAGGAATCGTTAAATTTATTGTTATGGTGCTATCACAACCAGAAGTGTTTGGGATAACAGCAGTGTAAGTACCACTTGAACCATAAGTGTTTCCATCAGAGCCTGTATACATGCCACAAGAAAACTCTGAGATTGAAGAACTGCTGGGTGTTCCACTGCTAAGATTTATTGTAATTGTACTGTCACATCCAACATTGTTTGGAATAATTGCTGTGTAAGTACCTGACTTGTGTATATCTGACCATCAGGTGCAGTGTAGGTATTACAGAATAAAGGTGAAATTGTGGATGAGGTATTATTTCCTATTTGCAGTTGTATTGATATTATACTATCACATCCTGTTGAGTTTGGAATTGTTGCTGTATAAGAGCCACTTTGAGTATAAATTTGTCCATCAGGCGCTGTATATGTTCCGTTACAAGTAGATGGAGATATTGAAGAAAATGTACTCCTGAAGGGCTATAGGAGACATTGAAAGTCTGCGCTTGTTCACTAGTACAATAAGCACAGTTTGTTCTGCCAGTAACAAAAGTAGGATTAGTATTGTTTAAAATTTGAAAAGGGCTGGAAGGATTTTTCTTGTCCAAAAGATTTATGTATCCGTTTGGATGATTGAAACTCAAATAATTTGTTAATCCAGGCGTAGAAACAGGAACACAAGCATTCACTGTTGTTTATTTCAGTGGCGTTCAGAGCATAGTTCCATACTCTAAATTCATCCATAGAACCGGGAAAATATTTGTTGGTTACATTAAAGCACTTGAAGTTATGGTACCTAATACGATATTATTTGCTGCTTCAGTCATTGGAGTTGGACCGGAGCCATTTACAATATTTAAAGGAGTTTGTTCACACCATCGTAATATAATTTAATATTTCCAGCATCATAAGTTACGGCTATATGAAACCATTGATTAACTGCCGGTGATGGGAATTCTTTATAATGTGGAGAAACACCTGAGTATCCTCTATTGTGAAGGGTAATTAATCTTCCAGTTCCACCTGTATATATACTTCAATTCCCGATCTGGTAAAGTTACCAATAAAGAATAAAGGAAATTGGAAAGTGGGTGTTCCAGGTAGGTTAGGTGTTTGACCCTGCCTTCCATGGTATGCTCTGTGATAATTTAGATTAGTAGGCAATTGACCTGTTCCTAAAATAGCATAATCATTTATACTGTCAAATTGAATGGCATTACCATAATGAGACGCTTCAACGGAATATATTCCGGTATTTGGAGTTTCATTAAAACTTACAACAGAGTCGTTCATACCCATTACTGGGTTTGAGTTGGTAAATCCATTGTAAAGAAGTGTAATATAGGTCGTCTTGAGAATTTGTAGAACTTATTTCAATATTACCTGACCACAAATGTGGTTTGGTTGGCAGTCCATGTTTGTTCAACTGGAGCTGCACCTAAACTTAAATTATGTAATAACACTATCACAATTGTTTTGATTTATAAGATTTAAGTATAAGTACCTGAACTAGTGTAGGTTGTTCCGTTGTAAATAAATGAATTTCCACATACACTTGAGTCGATAGTAACCCATCTAAAGTATTTACTGTAACTGAAATAGGAGTAGATTGTGAAGATGAACCACCACAATTTTTTGCTAAAACTGTATAGTTTCAGAAGTAGATGCGTTATAAACATTGTTAGAATTCGCTACTAATAATACTCCGTTTCTATACCAATCGTAAGTTGCTCCAGTAAAAGGTCGCAGATAAGGAAACAGCACTTCCATCACAGAATTAGTAGGTCCGCTTGGTGTAATGGTAGGAATACTAGGTGTTGTTTGTAAACACCCCATTTTTGTATAAATACATCTCTTGAATTGCCAACTGAGGTAAGTGGATAAGCATTTGAGGCTCCGATCAAAATCAAATTGGAAAGCAAAATCTCCTGTGATAACTATATTTCCAAAGCATCATAAGCATGAATACTTCTAGCAGTTCCATTAGCATTAGAATTGCTACCATCTAATTCAGTTGCCCATCGAAAGTTTCCAAATTCATCTAGACTAGCAATATAAGGTTCTGTGTTACCTGCTGCCGAAAGTGTAGTTGTACCAGAACCTGGATCAAAATCTGCATTACCAGCGGCATTACTTCCACAAATATATAAGTTGTTTTGAGAATCTCTTGTAATACTTTCTCCTCTATTATCCGAACTTCCTAAGAAATGTTTTGCCAAGCAATTCCACCTGTTGCATTATAACTGGTTACAAAGTTTGAGGTTTACCAAACGCAGAACTAAGAGTTGTAGACCCAAATTCAGCACTATGTGTATAATATCCAGTCGCATAGATGATATTATCATTGTCATGATAAAGATTTGTACAACATCATTAGCATTATCTCCAAATTGATTATGCCACAAGTAAGACCCATCAATAAATGAATAAGCAGCCAAAAACCTTGTATAGAATTATTTCCATCAATTGCGTTTCCTGACCTGATTAAAATCAACAGTGTTGTTGATATAGCCGCCCAAAATAACTCTGTCACCTGTAAAAACTGAAGTGTTTACGATGTCGTGACCGATTCCTCCAATTGTTTGATTCCAAATAATGTTTCCAGAACTATTAAGTTTCATATAAAAATATCCCAACCACCGTTTGAAGTTTTAGTAATAACAGATTGTGTCGCAGGAAAGTAGGCTGTATTGAAAACAACCAGTAAGATAAATATCTCCATTTGAAGCAATATTAACAGAAGTAGCAAAATCATTTCGATCCTCCAAAAGTTTGAACCCAAACAAAATTTCCTGAATTATCTAATTTAAGTAAGAATGCATCTAGCGCTCCTCTAAAAGTAGTTCCTGATGTTCCTCCAATACTAGGGTCAAAATCTACATCACTTGCTCCATGACGACCTGCTATATAAATGTTTCCTGCAGCATCTAGTTCAATATCACTAAATAAATCAGTACCATTGATTGTATTTGCTTTACCCATTGAAAGCGCCAGTGATATCATATTTTGCAACAAAGCAATCCTCTGCACCAAAAGAAGTAAGTGAGAATCCACTTCCAAATGTTGCTGTTCCTTGAAATGACCCCGTTACATAGATATTTCCTGCAGCATCCATAGTTGAAGCATAACCATAGTCTGTGCCCATACCACCAATATGTTTAGCCCAATCAAATGATGGAACTTGCCCATGTAAAAAAGAAATAGAGGCGAAAAGAATTAAAATTGAATAAATAAATGATTTCATAATAAATATTATTTTTTTTGTTAAAGTCAAATTTTTAACGAATGTAGATTAAGTTCAGAAATTAATTTCTCTAATTTTCTAAAGGGTAATTCATTTCTTCTAATGAGTAGATTTAAACTTCTAAACGACAACTCTTGCATAAAAAAATGACTTACATTTGTTAAAATAAATGAAGTCTGTTTTTTATATATTGATTTTAACTTTTTTGCCAAATCTATTTTTTGGACAATTAGAGTTTTCTTATCGCAACCTAAATATTTCTGATGGTTTGCCTTCCAATACCATCTACGATATTCAACAAGTTTCTGATGGATCCATGTTCATTGGCCATGAAAAAGGGCTATCAAGATTTAATGGTGTTGCTTTTCAGCATTTTGAATGTGACAAAGAAATTTCTCTTTCAAACATTGTGGAACTCGAACATGGAAAGTATTTATGTAGGTCATTTAATGATGATTGTTATATTTCTGAGGGAATTCAGTTAAATAGACAAGAAAAACTTTCTAAAAAAGAATATTTCTTTAGTTATTACTCTAAATTGGAAGACAATTCTGTAATTAAAGTAAATAGTAATTCTGTATTAAAGATTTGGAATGGGAAAAAACTAATTACACAAGATTTATTTAAATTTGATAATGACTCTTCACACTCTAATTCTTATACAATTTTAAAGAATAAATTACTTGTAGTTAGATCTTCAAAACTTATTATTTACAATTTAAATAATGGTTCAAAAGTTAAGAGTTATAAAATAGATTTTGAACCCAAAACAATATGTACACACTTCAATAATCAATTTTTTATTCTGGGGACCACTACTGGAAATTGTTGGAATATCAATAGCAATAATGAAATAGTAAAGCATCAATTAAAGGATTATCAACCAAGTGATAAGTTTTCATGTGTAACAACAATTCAAGATTCTATTCTAGCCATAGGGACTTTTGGAGGATTGTATTTATATGATAAAAATTATAAATTAATTTCTAAAACATTTACAGACAAACAAATAACTTCAATATCAGAAGATGTTGAAGGGAATTTATGGGTAGGCACACAATTAGAAGGACTTTTAGTGATTCCATCTTTGCATATAAAACAAGTTCAAGACGATTTTTTTATAAAAAATAAATTCAATATTTCCAATGCCATTACCATAAATGATTCTTTACTTGTAGCAGGTTCATATGATGGAAGAGTTGCTTTTTTTTCTGAAAAAGGGATTTTAGTTAAATTATTAGATTTAGGTGTAAAGTCAGAAGTTCAGGCTTTGTATTATGACAAGAAAAATAAGTCACTCTATGTAGATTGTTTGAATTTGTTCGAATTAGATATTGCTAGATATAACATTAAATCATCCTACAAATCAAGGTCAGTTAAAGACCTTTTGGTGAAAAATGATACCTTGTATATGGCAACCTCAGTAGGGGTTCATGTGGGAAAAAATGCTGGAAATTATATAGTACATTCTCTAAAAGTTTGGTTCAATCACATTGTACCATTTCAAAATGGGTTTTTAATAGAAAGTCTTGAAGGTCTTTATCAAATGAATGGTAATCATTTGTCGCTTTTACATAAAGATTTTATTGGAGAATCTCCAAAAGAGATATTATTTGCTAAAGGCCTTACTGAATCTTCAGGTAGCATTTTGTTTGCAAATGATGGTAAAGTTTATGAGATTATCGATGACCAAGTTCAACCAATGTTTGAATTGGAAGGATTTAAAATAAAATCACTTTCGGCAAGTAAAAAGAAGATATGGGCAACGGATGGTACTAAAATATACCAGTATTCAGATGGAGAAATCATTGAAATTAACTTTTCCAAAGGTTTGTCAATTAGTGACATTAGAAAGTTATTAGTCTTTCAAGGAAAATTGGTTGCAGTGGGAAATCAAAAGATCCAAATGTTTGAAGATATATTAATGCCAAACATTCATAAACCAATTTTAAAAATAGTCAGCATTACCGGAACTTACTTACTCAATAACAAACAATATATTAGCAATTTCGAAGAAAATTTACTAGACTTAAAGTTAGAAATACTACCTAATATTTCCTCCTTGGGAAATGATAAGTTATTTTATAGGATTCCATCTTTAGAAAAGGAATGGAGAGCGTTTAATAATGCTCATCTTACACTAGAAAGATTACCATACGGAAAATATACAATTGAAATAATAGGATACAACGAGGATGGTTTAGCCTCTGATGTTTTAAGTATTCCCATAATCATTAAACCTCCTTTTTATTCCACTTGGTGGTTTAGAATAATGATGATGATTTTCGCTGTAGGCGCTATCTTATTTATTTTGAAATGGCGAATAAGAATAGTAGAACAAAAAAACCTTAAAGCACTTCAAACTGCAAAATTTAAAGCTAAAGCCATTCAGTCAGAGTTGAAAGCACTTCGGTCACAAATGAATCCACATTTTATTTTCAATAGTTTAAGCGCCATTCAATCTAGAATATTGAATGGAGAATCAAGAAGTGCTTATGAACATCTCAACACTTTTTCTTCTTTACTTCGACAATCTCTAAAGTTTACAACTAAGGAATTTATTACACTTTCTGATGAAATTTCGTTTTTGAAGGACTATATCACGCTAGAACAATCCCGATCAGATGGAAATTTTGATTTTATATTAAATGTGGATGAAAAAGTGAATATAAATCATCAATTATTCCCTTCTTTACTTTCCCAGCCATTCATAGAAAATGCCATCAGACATGGTTTGATGCATAGTAAAAAGCAACGAACATTAAAAGTTTCAATCATTGGAAAAACTGGGGATTTTAATTTTAAAATTGAAGATAACGGTATCGGAAGAGAGCAATCAAAAGAATTAAATAAAAATAGACAAAATCAACATGAATCCTATGCAATTAAAGCCATTCACGAAAGAATTGAAATGATTAATAATGAAAATAAAATGTTGATTACTTTAAAAATTGAAGATGTTAATGATGGAACTAAAGTGATTATTTCAATTGTCAATAAAATATAAGATGAATAATAAGTTAAAGGCTGTAATAGTAGATGACGAACCTCATGCTTTGATTCTTTTTAAAAAAGTAATTGAATGGTATGCAGATCAAATAGAAATTGTAGGCGAGGCAAATAATCTTCCTAACGCAATCCAAATAATTACAGAAACAAAACCAAATGTTGTTTTCTTAGACATTGAAATGCCCAATTACACTGGCCTTCAAATTAATGATTTTTTTGAATACCCTAGAGATTTCGAAATTGTATTTATTACTGCTCACAATGATTACAGCATCAAAGCTATAAGAATCAAAGCATTTGATTATTTGCTAAAACCACTTAATTCATCAGAATTAAAAGAATGTTTGGATAGGTTGCAGAATCTTCAAAATACCAAAAATCAATCTCAATCCAATATCGAAGAAAATGAAGATTTGAAGAAAGGTTTAATAAGCATTAACTCCAAAAAAGGAATATTCTATTTGAATAAATCTCAAATTATTTTAATTCAAGCGTCATCAATGTACAGTATCATTGTTGCACAAAATGAAGAACATGTTGTATCTAGACCTTTAAAAGATTTTGAATTTTTAACCCATCATTTTTTCTTTAGGATACATCGTTCATATATTATTAATTGTCATTTTGTAAAGAGAATTTCAAACCAAAATGGTTCTGAAGTAGAACTAATGAATGGCCAAATGTTGCCATTAGCTAGAAATAGAATAGATAGTTTCAAACTATTTATGAAAGAAAATTTTACTTCTGATTTTTAATTTTATATTAAACAAAAAAAGCCTTATCTAATTAAAGACAAGGCTTTTGTGATCCGTCTGGGGCTCGAACCCAGGACCCCAACATTAAAAGTGTTGTGCTCTACCGACTGAGCTAACGAATCATTGCTTTTTTTCAATGCGGGTGCAAATATACAGGCATTATTTGATTTTGCAAGGCGATAAACGTATTTTTTTTGAAAGTAATTTTCATCTTCTATGTAAGTGCTTATTAAGTAGTGAATTAAAGTTTAAAGTTTTATTAACTTTTGATAAATCTAAATTAAATATTTGCTTTCTATTTATATTTATCGTAATATTGCAATGTAATAATTTAAAAAATTATGGGAATTACCAAAACAGATTTATTCACAGTATCACAAAACGAAATGGCTTCTATTGCCAAAGTCTTTGCCCATCCTGCTCGAATTGCCATTATGGAACATCTTATTAAATCCAATGCTTGTATCAATTCAGATTTGGTTTCTGAATTAGGTTTGGCTCAAGCCACCATAAGCCAACATTTGAAAGAACTAAAAAATATTGGAGTGCTTCAAGGAACGGTGGAAGGAACTGCCATGAATTACTGCATCAATCCTGAGAAATGGATAGAAATTAAGAATATGTTTAATCAATTTTTTGACAAAAATATAGCGTGCAACGGTGAAGATTGTTGCTAAATAAAAATATCAACTTTAAAAAAATAAAATATGAAATTATCAGCATTTAAAGAAGTACTCAAATCAAAACTTACCATTGGTTTTGAATTGCCAAACGGAACGATGGTTCCGAATCATTTTCACGTGACAGAAGTAGGTCAAATCAATAAAAGATTTATCGATTGTGGTGGAACAGTTAGAAATGAAAATGTGGTAAATTTCCAACTTTGGGAAGCAAATGACTATGATCACAGATTGCATCCAGAGAAATTAGTCAACATTATCGAACTTTCTGAAAAAGTTTTGGAAATAGAAGATGCCGAAATAGAAGTGGAATATCAAGGAGAAACAATTGGGAAATATGGTTTGGAATATGAAGGAGGCAATTTCTTGCTTACCTCCAAATTGACAGATTGTTTGGCAAAAGACAAATGCGGAATTCCAGAAGAAAAATTAAAAGTACCATTATCTAATTTAAATAGTTGTACTCCTGGTTCTGGGTGTTGTTAAAATAGGAGATGTCTTCATTTCAACGCCAATCACAAGAAAACGAAATTACAAAATATTCCCGCAGATTCCGCAGATATCCGCAGAATAAATCATCGGAAATCTGCGAGATTTGCGGGAGAAAATTCCCATTCCATAGGGGAATTTAAATTCAACTGTCATTTAAATTAAGTTGTTTTTAAAAAGTGGTTATTCAATTTGACATTCTAAAAATATTATAAAAAATGAAAATGTATCACACAGTAGAGCAGGTTATTTCCAAAATTAAGGAAGCAACTATTTCTAATGAAAGGAAAACAGATTTGCAAGTGCTTATCGATTACGTGCAAAATAAAAAAGTTTCCAACCAAGAAATTTTATTGAATTTTATCTGTACCCACAACTCTAGAAGAAGTCAATTTTCACAAATCTGGGCCTATGTAGCGGCAAGTTATTACAATATTAGTATTGGAAGTTATTCTGGTGGGGTAGAGATAACCGCTTTCAACGAGAGAGCGGTGGCATCTTTAGAAAGATTTGGATTCAAAATTTCTAGCGAAGGAGTAACGAATCCTATTTACAATGTTTCTTTTGATTCAGAAACCAAACCTTTGGAAATGTTCTCGAAGTTGTATGATGATGAAGCGAATCCTAAAGAAAATTTTGCCGCTGTAATGACTTGTGCACACGCAGATGAAAATTGTCCTTTTGTAGCAGGATGCGACAAAAGAATCCCAGTAAGGTACAATGATCCAAAAGAATTTGACGATACACCATTAGAAAAATCGATGTACGATTATCGTTCTTATGAAATTGCGTGCGAAATGTTTTATGTATTTTCTAAAATTAAATAACAATGAGCGAAGAAAGTAAAATAGGTTTTTTTGAAAAATACCTTACTGTTTGGGTTTTGATATGTATCGCGGTGGGAATTGGATTTGGATTTGTAGCGGGAGACAGTATTCATTTTTTAAGCGATCTGAACATAGAAAGCGTAAATGTGCCTGTCGCTATATTAGTTTGGTTAATGATTTATCCGATGATGGTACAAATCGATTTTTCTTCCATCAAGAATGTGGCAACTAACATGAAAGGCTTGGGTCTTACTGTAATCGTAAATTGGTTGATAAAACCTTTTACAATGGCACTATTTAGTTATATCTTCTTTTATCATATTTATCACGCTTGGATTACGCCAGAGGATGCTGAGCAATACTTGGCTGGAGCCATTCTTTTAGGAGCGGCACCGTGTACTGCAATGGTTTTTGTGTGGTCTTATCTTACCAAAGGTGACGCCAATTATACTTTAGTTCAAGTATCTGTGAATGATTTAATTCTTTTAGTTGCTTTCATTCCAATAATTGGACTTTTATTTACTTTCTTTGGGATTGATTTTGTGGGGCAAGATGGCGAAAAGACGATAAATATACCTTACAAAACTTTAATTACTTCTGTTGTAGTTTTTGTTGTGATTCCTTTAATTACAGGTTTTCTAACCAATAAAATATTACGAAAAAAGAAAGGTGAAGAATGGTTTCAAAATGTATTTCTAAAAGCGTTAAAACCTGTTTCGATTATTGCTTTGCTTTCGACTTTAGTATTGATATTTGCTTTCCAAGGCGAAAAGATTATAGACAATCCACAAGCGATTCTATTAATTGCCATTCCACTTACTTTACAGACTTACTTTATTTTTTTTGTAAGTTGGTTTATAGGAAAATATTTAAAATTAAAACATAATATCTGTGCACCAGCAGCGATGATCGGAGCAAGTAATTTCTTCGAGTTGGCAGTAGCAGTAGCCATATCACTTTTCGGTTTGAATTCAGGAGCCTCTCTTACCACTGTAGTGGGCGTTTTGATTGAAGTTCCCGTGATGTTATCCTTGGTAGCGCTGGCTAATAAATGGAGGTATTGATATTTTTATAAGTCTGCTAGGTTTTGGTCAAACAAAACAGACAATTCTACAAGCATCACTAGTTCGGATTTGTTTTTTCCTGAGAATGAATCAGCAATAGATTTGGCAGTTTTCCAGATGAGTATTTTCACTTCGTCATCAAACAAGTTTTGATTTTCTTCGAAGAAAGATTTGAAATCTTGAAATGCACTCATAGCAGTTTGTTGATTTTTAAGACATTCAAAAAATATCTTCTTTAAATCTTTCATTGGTTCCATTTCTTCTTTTGATTGGGGTGCTTGAAAAGATAGCCATTGCGTATTTACATTCTCTTTCAACGCCTCTATTTCATCTTCTTTAACTACTTTGTCTGCTGCTGCTATAGCATAGAACAATTTTCCTAAATTTTGGTAAAAAGTATTTTGAAGTTCTTTGGGTATTTTCATTGGTTCTTAATAATAGTACAAAACAAATTTACGTTGAATTTCTTTAAAATTATTAAATTTGAAGGAAATTAGATTTTTTTATGGAAGAGTTGTGGAAATTATTAGCGGGTATTGGTATTTTTCTTTTTGGAATGTATTTACTAGAAGAGTCTATCAAAATGCTTTCTGGAAGAGCTTTCAAAACATTTATAAAAAATTACACCAATACCCGATTCAAATCTATATTAACAGGTACTTTTTCAACAGCAGTTTTACAAAGTAGTTCAGCTGTAACACTTATCGTAATTGCTTTTGTAGGTGCAGGAATGATGACACTGGTCAATGCAATGGGAGTGATAATTGGCTCGAATTTAGGAACCACATTTACAAGTTGGTTGGTCGCAACTATTGGGTTTAAATTTAGTATTGAATCATTGGCAATGCCCATTATTGCGATAGGAGGTTTGGGATTGATATTTCTAGGAAAAACAGGTAAATACGCTAATCTTTCAAAACTATTGGTAGGTTTTGGCTTTATCTTTTTAGGGTTGGATTATATGAAAGTAAGTGTGACAGGATTGGTAGAGACAATCCCTTTAGAGTATCTAAAAAACCAAAACTTTTTTGTGTATATTTTTGCAGGTTTTCTTATAACTGGATTGGTTCAAAGCAGTTCGGCAGCTGTAGCACTGGTCTTATCAGCAGTTTATTCAGGAATGATTGGTTTTCCAGAAGCTTGTAGTATGGTAATCGGAGTGAATGTTGGGACAACCTTAACTGTAATATTGGGTACTTTTGGAGGAACTACCGCTATGAAAGAGTGGCATTTAGTCATTTTTATTCAATATTTTAACTGCAATAATTGCTGCACTTTTGTTTAGTGTCATTGTTAGTTTGGTTACCAATTCATTTGATGTGGCAAATGACCCTGTGACTGGAATTGCAATTTTCCATACTATTTTTAATGTGCTTGGAGTAGTGGTCTTTACTCCGTTTGTTGGATATATAGCAAAGTTGATTAAAAAAGTATATCCAGAGAAAAAAGATATTCATACCAAGTTTATACATGCTACTTTATCAGAATTTCCCGAAGCTTCGATCAATGCTTTTCAAAAAGAAGTGAATTATTTGATACAGCTCTCAATGCACCACAATCTAAAAGCATTACATATAGATGAAACGTTAGTATTAAAACCATTTCGAGATAATGAAAACATTTCTGTAAAGTTTCCTATAGATAGACCTAAAACGTATGAAGTAATTAAGAATCTTCATGCTGAACTTTTTTCTTATGGAGCAAAAATTCAAGCCAATGTTTTGAATGAAATTGAAGCAGATTTAATCAACAGAAACCTGCATTGTGTAAGGTATGCGGTTACTTCTTCCAAAACAATCAAGGATTATCAACATGAGTTTGACGAGTTGTACAATTCTGATAAAGAAATTTCACTTTCATATTATCAGTATTTTCGACAAGAAATGACATCATTGTATTTGAAATTGGTTCAACTTTTAGAAGAGAAAGACCCCGCTGTGATTATACCAGAGTTAAGAAAACTAACAGATCATATCAAAGAGGAGAATAGAAATTTTAATAAATCTATTATCAATAAACTCACTCAGAAAGAATTGCCAGAGCAACTCGTAAATAATGTTTTGTCTGCTCAAAGAGGATTTAGTCAATCAGAAATTCAAATGATTGTTGCCATGAAAAGTTTTTTGCTCAATGAAGAAGACGCAAGAATTTATGATGGTTTCGAAGATGTTGTGATGTAAGTTGTAAAATGAATTAAATCTAATTAAATGTTGATTCACATAGCGGTATAAAACAAATTTATCAACTCTGCATTTTCAGATAAAGTTTTGCTGAGTTTAGGTTTGTTTAATTCAAAACTTGCAGAACGTTTTTTATTTGCATTTTTATCAAAAGTTGACTTACTTGCCATTTCATCTGCCATTGCCATAGTGTTTGCTGCAGGAACATTAGAAAAGTTATTTAAAGTGGTTGTTTCTTGAATTGCAAGATGATCATCCATTTGGTCACTTTCTAAAACAATATCTTTTGCAACTCCAGTGTTTGTTTTTATTTCTGGAACTTCTGTTGGAAGTTCATTTTTTTTAGGTTCAGATTTATATAAAATATCTGAAATGGGATAAACTGTTCCATTGGCAACTTCATTTTCTGTAGAAGGTTTATTTTGTTCATCGATTTTTAAATTTAGATTCAATTGACTATTTTCCTCTACATCTTCAGAAACTGTTGCGTCAATTAAAGTCTCATTTGAACTTTCTTCTTCTACTTTCTCTTCAGATACAACGCTTTGTGGTTTTGAGGCTTTTGTTTCTTCAATTGTTTCATTTTGTGCCATTTCATTTTCTGGTTTAGTAAATATATTAGAGTTGAAAATGGTAATGATAAAAATAATTACAGCAGCAGCTGCTAGCATTTGAAAGCCCGGTTTTTGAAAAAAGGCTTTATCTTTTGGGAACAAAAAACCCAAACCCACACTTTTTTCTGCTGTTGCAGGTCTAACCTTTTTGAAAGTAGCTAAAAGTTCTTCTTTGGATTCTTTTTTAGGAGATATTTCGGGAATATCATTCAAGTAATTTTGAATGGAAGACATCATTAATTTAGTGTCGTTGAAAGTAACTTCATTTTCAGCGATATCTTTAATGGCAAGTTTTTCATCCGCAGACAATTCGTGATAGTCTTTGTGAAGAAAAATGTGTTCTATGTCGATATTTGTATTCATTTTTGAAAGTATAATAGGGTATTAATAATCATCAGTACAACTGTAAGTCCAATTGGTTTAAATTCGTCTAATTGTTCACTTAATTTCTTTAAAGTATAAAATATTCTTGACTTCACTGTGCCTTCGGAAGTCTCCATTACATCGGCAATTTCTTTGATACTCATATCTTGTTTGAACCTCAAAATAAAAGTGGTTCTATGATTAGATGAAAGCAAGGCGAGTTCTTCTTTGAGTCTGTCATTAAAAACATTGGTATCGTATCTTTGATCGGGAGAGATTTCGTTATTAGCTACGGTAATATTTTCATTTAAATTATTACTAGTACCTTTTCTTACTTCTTGTTTACGGTATTCATTTTTACACATATTGTGCGCTACACTAAATATCCATGTTTTGAATGATTTAGATACATTAAACAGTTCAGGTTTATGTATGATTTTGGTAAACAATTCTTGCATGAAGTCTTCTGCTTTTTCTCTGTCTTGCCAAAGCATTTTGTAAAAATAATTAAGCATCATTTTGCTGTAACGATCATAAATTTCAGAAAAAGCACGGTCATTGCCCTTTATGACCTCAATCATAAGTTCTTCATCTGTATTTTCTTTGTATTTATGCTTAACTATCTTCATAATTCAAGAATCTTTTGTTAAAGACCCTTTTCACTAATATAATTTCCAATAAAGGTTTGCTTTCCTACTTTATTAGCAATGTTTAATAATAAAGTTTTTGTTGCTTCATAATTCTTAGTGTCGTCTACTGATTTGTAATACTCCATAAATGTAAGTAATGGCAAAGTGTAGTTGAAATTCAGTTGATTGATAGATTTGTTGGTAGTAGGTCTTTCTAGTTGTTTGGTTTTGAAACTCTTTTCATATTTGACAACAGCATTTTCTACATTATTTATCGGTGTGGTAGCGTATTGGTATGTGAGTCCAGATAAATAAAGGTTGTTTTGAAATTCTTGAAGAATCTTTTGATTCACCGTATGTCCAAGATAAATTTTGCTTCCTGGATTGTTTTTGATAATGTATTTTATGGTTTCAAGATTGCTTTTTTGTTTTTTAATTTTGAGTTTAGTTTCTTTAGATTTGTAATCAATGTAGTTTTGTTCGCCTAGCATATCAACATTAATTACAGTAACATCAGTTCTAGTTTTATTAATGTCTTGCAATACAAAAATAGGGAAGGTGTCGTCACTTCCGTTGGTGATTAGAATTGCGTTTTCTTCCACAGACATCAATACATTGTAATTATATTCCATCAAAGCATCGTGAATCGTATTGCTTTCAAATAATTTTTTAGAATAGTTAGCTCTCAGATTTTTTTGGTTGGTCAATTCATAATGATAGATGAAATCGTCAAAGAACTCTACGTTGTTAGGGTAGGCAAGAGCTGCTTTTTCTAAATATGGAAAAGCTTCAATAGTTTTGCCTCTGTTGAGGTATTCTATGTAATAATATTCGTAAGAATCACTGTTGTCATTTTTGGCTTGTGTTACAATGACATCCAACTGTTTTTGGTTTTCGTTTGAAATTTCTTTGGAATATTTGTTAATAAAGTTAGATTTTGTAGTTCTATAATTTTCAATGTGATTAGCCTTTTGTGTAGCAACTGGTGTAGGTTGAGATTTATTACTTTCAGCAGAACCTCCCGTGATTTGTGACCACGAAACACTTGAGAATACAAGTAAAATGATAAGTGTTATGTTTTTCATTAGGTGAAATTTGTAGATAAGTACAGTTATATTTCATATTGGTTCATTCGTAAAGATAAAAAATTAAATCAACTTAATGTATAACATTTATTCACAAAAAATAAATTAAACATAAAGTTATCTATATTTGTATAAAAATTCATGTGGTCACAGATTATGAAAAATAATATAAAATTATATTCACTTGTTTTTTTAGGTTTGTTTAGTGTAAATTTATTTGCTCAGCAACAACTAGAAAACCCCGGTTTTGAATCATGGGAAAATGTTGGATCTCCTACAGAAGAACCTTTGGAATGGAGTTCTATCAAGACTTCAGATAATTCTAGTTTAAACTCTTCTGCCCCAAAAGTTTGTGAACAATCCTCTGATGCTCACTCTGGAAGTTATAGTGTAAAACTTACCAACGTTGCTGCCTTTTTTATTGTTGCTAACGGTATTCTCACCAATGGAAGAGTTCATTCGGATTTAAACCCTGAAAACGGTTATGTTTTCACAGATGCATCAAACTCACAATGGAATACTCCATTCACTTTTAGACCCGATAGTTTGGTAGGTTGGTACAAATTTGCTCCGCAAGGAGGTGATAAAGGAAAAGTTGAAGCAATTATTCATTCTGGAAATGCTCAAAATCCTGAAAATGGAACTGCTGCAAATTTTGTGGCAAAAGCAAGATTTATTATGCCTTCTACTAATGTTACTTCTTGGACAAGATTTTCAGTTCCTTTTCATTACTTTAATACTAATCCAAGTTCACACATTTTAATGGTGCTCTCTAGTGGAGATAGTACACAAGCAGTAGATGGAAGTATTGCTTATTTTGATGATTTAGAATTGATTTACAATCCACTTTCGGTGGATGAAATTGATGCTCAAAAAATTGTTATTTACAGCAATTTAGAAAATCTGTGTATTCAACTTCCAAGGTTTAATAGCAACTCTAAAAGAGTAAGTGCCAAAATATATGATTTACAAGGTAGGGTAATTAATTCTGTAGAAAATTTAACACAAGGAATCAATTACACTTCACTGCCCAAAAATGAAGGGATATATTTGGTGAGTATAGATATTAATGGAAAAAAAATTACCAAAAAAGTAGTGATTACCAACTAGAACATAAATATTGAAGTATTTTTTTGGATTCATATTATTTTTTATTGGAATTTCAATTTCAATAAAAGGGCAAGATAAGGGTGTTTTCAAAGGTTTGGTTACTGATGGTGTCGAACCTATTGTTGGTGCTCATATTCAAATCCTTTCAGATAAATCTATAGGAAGTGTCACCAATTTTGATGGAGAATTTGCATTCGAATGTCCTGTGGGAGTTCATCAATTTGTAATTTCTTTTTTAGGTATGCATACTGATACTATTCAAGTTGAAATTATAAAAGACAACATAAGTACACGAAACATCAAACTAAAATACGATACTGAGGTTTTACAATCTATAGAAGTAAAAGTAGGTAAATTTGATACCGACATCAAAGACATGACAATTTCTATGGAAGTAATTAAACCTGCCATCATTGAAAATAAAAATACTCGTTCCATAGAAACGATATTAGATCAAACTCCAGGATTAAATATTATGGATGGAGAACCTCAAATAAGGGGGGGGAGTGGATTTACTTTTGGTGTAGGAAGTAAAGTAGCTGTTCTTGTGGATGATATGCCTATGCTTTCAGGTGATGCTGGTCGACCAGAATGGGGATTTGTTCCTGTTGAAAATATAGACCAAATTGAAGTGGTGAAAGGAGCGGCTTCTGTTCTTTCGGGAGCTTCAGCTTTGAGTGGTGCAATTCATATCAAAACGGCTGAGCCTGGAGTGAAACCTTTGACTAAAATAAACATCTATTCTGGATTTTATTCCGCCCCAAAAGATACAGCATCTCAATGGTGGGATGATTATCCCTACATTCATGGATTGAACTTTTTACATTCAAGAAAGATTAAAAATTTAGATTTTGTAATTGGAGGTTTGGTAAATTTAGATCATGGGTATATCGGTGCACCCCAGCCTGGACCTTATGTAATTGATACCATTACCAATTTTACTGACGAACAAATGAGTTCTCAAAAAGGTCGGTTTAATATTGGTTTGAAGTATCACCCAAAAAAAATAGAAAGACTAACTTTTGGTGTAAATGCCAATGTAATGTACAACAATACCAATATGACTTTGGCTTGGTTAGATGATACAGCAGGAATATACAGAGCTTATCCAGGAGGAGTAATTCTTCAAAAACAATTGATTTATAACATTGATCCTTATGTAAATTATTTCACAAAAAAAGGAATGAAACACAGTATCAAAACAAGATATTTGAGTACTGATAATGAAATGAGTGCCAATCAATCTAATTATAGTGATGTTTTTTATGCAGATTATCAATTCAAGCATATTTTCAAAAATATGCACGATTTAAAATTAATTGCTGGAACGACCACTACTCAGACCAATTCTATTGCTCAAATTTATGCTTCTAATGGAGATAGCAGTAATTTTATTGCTAACTATTCTGCTTATGTTCAAATAGAAAAGAAAATTTTGGAAAGGGTTAATCTATCCATAGGATACAGAGGTGAACATTTCACATTGAACGACTCTATATCTGATGCCGCAACGATAATGAGAGGTGGATTAAATTTCAAAATTACAGAAGGAACAAATCTAAGAGTTTCTTACGGTCAAGGGTATCGTTATCCAACTATTGCGGAACGATTTATCAAAACAAAGGTAGGCACTTTTGGTGTGTTTGACAATCCAGATTTGAAACCAGAAACCAGTTGGAATGTTGAAGCAGGATTACGACAAGGATTCAAAATGGGCGCACTGAAAGGATATCTTGATGTTGCAGTATTCAAACAAGAATATCAAAATACAATAGAGTACCTTTTTGGGTTTTGGGATCCTACCTATCAGTTTGCTTTTGCTGGATTTAAATTTTTGAACACTGGAAACACTCAAGTTGTAGGTGTAGACGCTTCAATGGCAGGGCAATATAAAAGCAAAAAGAAAAGTACAGTGAATTTTATTTTGGGATACAATTATATTTTGCCAACTACTTTAGAACCAGAAACAGTTTTTGCAGAAGATTACAAACCTGGTGGAAGTGGTTTGTTTAGTTATAATTCTACAAGTCTTGATGCTTCAAGAAAAATATTGAAATATAGATTTTTACATACTTTTAAAGCAGATATAGAATATACATTTAGGTCATTTATTTCTATTGGGGCAAGTGCTCGCTATTTTAGTAAAATAGAAAACTTAGACAGAGCTATCATAGATTTTGAAGAAGTAACAGCCAACACCGGAGGCTCTTTACAAGAAATCAGATATTTGGATTATTATGAAAATCATAACAATGGCAACTTAATTTTTGATGCAAGAGTTTCCTACACATACCACGAAAAGCACAAAATTTCATTAGTGGTAAGCAATCTTTTGAATAGAACTTATTCGCTTAGACCTTTGAAAATAGAACCTATGCGAACTACGATGTTGCAGTATTCTTTGAAGTTTTAAAAATAAAAAAATTCCCGCAGATTTCTCAGATAAGCAAAAATAAATCAGTTCTATCTGCGGGAAAAAATCAAACATTGTAATTATAACAATTCAGTAATTTAAATATTAGAATTTCAAATTAACATTCAATAAAAAATTTCTTCCTGCTTGTG
>JAGYKU010000129.1 GCA_018401455.1 Flavobacteriales bacterium | reverse complement strand
TCTGTGATTGTTGTAGTAGCATTAGCAGTACAACCTGCATTATCAGTAAGTATAACTTCATAAGTTCCGGCACATAGGCCCAAAGCTGTAGCAGTAGTTTGAGAATTTCCATCATTCCATAAGTATGTTACAGCTCCATTATTGTTACTAAATGTAGCTGTAGCAGTTCCATCACATACTGCATTACATAATAATGGTGTATTATTGGCAAAACCAACAAATTCAAGTGGATCAAATAATGAATATTGTTCAAAAGTATTACACCCAACAGCATCAGTGATTACTACTGTATATGTTCCATCCACTAAACCTATAGCTGTAGCAGTTGTTTGATTTGCAGGATCATTCCAACCATAAGTATAAGGTGAAGTTCCTCCAGTAAGAGTTACTACAATTTGTCCATCACTATATCCAAAACAAGTTGGATCAGTTGTTATACCCTGAATTACAAAATCATCTGGTTGTGTTATCGTTACCGAAGTTGATGCAATACATCCATTTTGATCGGTAATAGTTAATGTATATGTTCCTACCACCAAATTTGATGCAGTTGGTGTTGTTTGATTTGCAGCATTTGCATCCCATAAATAATTATAAGGTGCTAAACCTCCTGTTATATTCGCTGTTGCAGCACCATCACTACCACCAAAACAAGTTACATTAGTTTGAGAAGATATTGCTGCACTTGGTCCAGACAAATCAGAAACAGTTACGGTTGTTTGTGCTGGACATCCGTTTGCATCCGTTGCATCCACTACATATGTGTTGGAAGGGATGTTACTTAAACACAAACCAGTAGAACCATCAAATGGCCAAACTACATTATAAGGGGCTGTTCCACCTGAAACAGTTGCACATGCTTCTCCGTCAGGCTGACCACAACTTGCATCTTGAAAAGTAGTTGAAATTATTACCTCAGTCGGTTCTGTTAAAAAACCACCTTTTGTTACTTGACAACCGTTAGCATCAGTAATCGTAACAGAGTATACAGTTCCGTCTCCACATAAACCTATAGCATTAACAGATGCTTGTGCTAATGGATCATCCCAAGAAAAATTAAAAGGTGCTGTTCCTCCAGTCACTTGTGCTTGCAAACTACCATCACAAACACCATAACAAGAAGGTTGTTGAGTAGGTACAACCAATACATCTAAAACATCAGGTTCTACCATATTATCATTAGCATTACTAACACATCCATTTGCATCGGTTACTACAACAGATATTGGTCCATTACAGTATCCTGTTGCATTTTGATTTGTGTTTCCATTTGACCAAAGATAAGTGTATGGAACTGTTCCACTTCCAGCCATTGAAACAGCTGCAGTACCATTACACTCGTTGTTACATAAAGGGTTTACAATGTTAGTAATGGTTGCAGTTCCAGCTGGAATATCACCAACTGTTATATCCATACTATTGTTACAACCATTATTATC
>JAGYKU010000128.1 GCA_018401455.1 Flavobacteriales bacterium | reverse complement strand
ATGACCTCTACTCTAGTTAAAGGTGAATTATTTCGCTGTTTATTTTTATAAGTTCCATTATAATAAAGTTGATCATAAATAACTTGATGCAACCTTTTTCTAATACCCATGGTAATCAATTTTTTGTTTTCCGAACTTGGATGTACTCTATTACTCACAAATGTAAAAACAACATCATTTTCTGTGTCATTCCAAACACATATTCCTGTAAAACCAGTATGTCCATATGTTGTGTAAGGTGCATCTGGCGCAACAACATTTCCACTACTTTCTGTGGGTTTGTCAAACCCTAATCCTCTATGACTTCCTTCTTGATGCACTGTAAATTTATTGACTGTTGCTTCTTTTATAAATCTTTTTCCACCATAAGTTCCTCCAAACATGAGCATTTGCATTACAATACCCAATTCGTGAGCCGTAGAGAATAAGCCTGCATTTCCTGCAACACCACCGTAAATTGCTGCATTTGGATCATGCACATGTCCTTTTACCAGTTGTTTTCTCCAAAATTTATCATTTTCAGTAGGAACAATATTGTATTTCAATGTGTCTAAATGTTTTAGAGGTAAATAACATGTTTTTTCTAAATTTAAAGGGGCATAAAAAACGGAATCCATATATTTCTCAAACTTCTGAGTTTTGTTTAATTTAGATCTAAAAATCTGATATAATACATTCATATTGGCATCACTGTATTTATACTTTTTTTCACCTGTCCAAATATTATTCATGTCAATCCACAAACTATCCAAATAGGAAGAGTCAAGAAAGAAATCTTTGGCAACTTCTACTTTGTAACATTGGTCTTTTTCGTCACAATAGTATTTGTCAAATCTTCCAGTTTCTTTGTTAGTGTAAGCAATCATTTTGTAAATTGGCAAACCAGAAGGCAAACCACTTGTATGTGTAAAAAGTTTTTGAAAAGTAACATTGTACAATCTGCTATAATGCCCCAAAGTTTTGTATAAACTATCGGGTAAATGATTTTTTAATGAATCGTTTAAATTATAATATCCTTTGTCAAACATTTGCATTCCACAAAGTGTAGTGGAAGCAACTTTAGTGACAGACGCAATATCATAAACGGAGTTTTGAGTAACTTTTTGTTTTTGCAAATAAGTGTGATATCCAAATGTTTTGTTGTAAAATACTTTTCCTTCTTTAGCGGCAAAAACTTGACAACCTGGTGTTGCTCCTCCCCAAATGGCTTGCGCAGCTACTTTATCCATATTTTTTAGAGAATCTGAAGATATTCCGATTTCCTCAGGAATTGTGTAAGATAATCGTGTTTTGGGTGTTTTGAGAATTTTAATTTCCGTAGTATCTGTAAAAACCTTTCCGTTTATTGGATTTCCGCCCATAATGGCTTGTGCCACCATAGCCAACTGATTTTCATTCGCATCCCAAAGCTGAATCAAAACAGGAATGTCTTTCAATTTTTCCAAATTTGATGCGTTGCCACAGTTTACAACTATTGTTGGATAGTTTTTGTGATGCGATTTGATTTCTTTTGAAAACTTTACTGCTTGAGCAGAATCCAACAATTGTTCATTGAGTAAAATAATAGTAGGCTTTT
>JAGYKU010000127.1 GCA_018401455.1 Flavobacteriales bacterium | reverse complement strand
TCTTAAATGTTCTTTCATCTTATGCACCACAACGTCTCGTATATGGCAAGTACGGCAGAAAAAGCGCTGCAGTTTCGTCTTGCTACAAGCCAAATTTACGATTTATTTTTACATTTTATATTCTAAAAATTCAAATTGTAAATTTGGCGCACTTTCAAAGAGCGCAGGACTCCAGAATTTAGCCGAGTGCCGTATTTGCTATATATTGTGTTGTGCTCAGCTGTATTATTTTTTTTGCGAAGCATTATATCAAGTAACTCACAAAGCCAGCCAATTCCCTCAGATTAAGTGGTGCGTAAGGGGTTTTTTTGGAGGGGAGGCTGCGAGTTTGGTTGAGCACAACGATTCTTGTATGTTTTGTAGGGCATTAGTTGGCACTGTGCTTTCAGTATACTCTGAGACAAATTTACAATTTTGATTTTAGTTTTTTTCATATTAAAAGCCAAATTGTAAATTTGGCGGTGCTAGTAGGAAACCCACACTCTCTATAAACCTCTGTGCGCACTATGAAATATACAAAATGTTATGGTCTTTTTCTTATTCACTGAGTTCTAATCTTATCTTTAATTGCCAAGGTGTTTTATATGCATTGATTAGTTCGATTTTGAAGTATTCAGTATCAGGATGAAGATTAGTTTCTAAAAAGTAGGGGTCGTGAACTAACCATTCATAACTTTCAGTTAATCCATGAACTGTATTAGTGCCACTACGTTTTGTTCCTTTGTTCTTTGTTAATTCTTGAGTTTCTTTAATTAGTTTATTGTAATGACTTCTTGCTGAGTTTTCATTGTCATAATGGTAAACAATAATCACGCTGTATCCTTTCCATTCATTACGAATTGTTCCTACGTTTCCGTCTACCCAATTAATTTCATCTATTAGAAAGTTAATAGAATCAGTGTTATTTGTATCTGAATAATTCAATTTGAAAATATGATCTGCAATTGGATTGTTGTTTACTTTCCAATTCGACTTCTGCATATTTGTGTCTTTTTTAGACCATTCCAATATTAAGTCTGGATGTAACTCAACAGGAATGCATTGATACATTGAAGAAATATTTGCAACTGTTAAAATACTGTCAGTTACAATCAACTCATTAGCGGTCGTATCAATAATTTCCTCACGACTAAATCCAAAACTTGAAATTATTCTAAAACCGCAACTGCTAACTAGTAATGCGAAGACCATTAAGTAAAACAGAATCGAAATTTTCATGTTATTTCTCAGTTTTTAATACAGAATTTTTCAATTGACCATAACGTTGAGTATATGCAAAGTAGGCGATTGCGGGCTTCAAACTTATCAAACCATTACAATGTTGAAGGGGGGGCTACAACCCTTGAATTTACTACTATTTCGCCTATTTTGTATATACATTGTTACCGCCTGGCATTTCTCTTAGTTCATAATTTGTACTTCGTCCACCACTTGCTTCTTTTTGTAAGATATCCTTCTTTATCAAATCTTGAATATCTCGAAGAGCAGTATCTTGTGAGCACTTATTAATTTTTCCCCATTTCGAGGTTGTTAACTTTCCATCAAATCCATCAAGAAGTCTATTTATTATTTTTTGTTGCCTATCATTGAGAATTGTTGTGGAATGTATTTTCCAAAATTCTGCTTTATGAAGTATTTTCGATAAAGTCCCATCTGTGGAGTCAAT
>JAGYKU010000126.1 GCA_018401455.1 Flavobacteriales bacterium | reverse complement strand
TTTTCTTCTCTACAATAGACTTTTGAAATTACTCTTTGATTGGTGTCAAAATCAAAATTGTAGGAGAAAAAACCATAAGCATCATTGGTTCTTTTGGTAACGACATTATTATTTTCATCATAAATATAATTGATGAAAGTAGTGTCCTTTGAACCCATAATATTGAAAGAACCCAACTGAAGAACAAGCTTACCGTCTCTATCAAACTCATAACTCGAAACCAATTTAGCATCTTTGATGACTTCCAAATTTCCTTTGGTTTTGATTTCTCCATTGATGGTTTTGATTTTATTTTGTTTGATAAACTGCAAATCAAAAAAAGGTTCGTCAGAAAACGCCTGACAATTAGCATTATCAATCAGTTGAGCCTGAAAAATGCCGAATGAAAAGATACAAAGTGCAACTAAAGCGAATTTTGTCATAGGATGCAAATGTATTAATTTAACTTTTTGAAAAAGAACAGCGTTTCAAATTTATGTGCAAAGTCAATTGTGAATAACCAAACTTTGATAGTAAAAACTACCTTTTTCATCTTTGAAACGTAATCGATAAACAGAAGATGATAAATTCGTAAGATTGGAAATACTTACTTTGTTTTTTCCAGAATCCACAACAAATTGAGTTTGATGAACTATTTTTCCCAAAGCATCGATAAAAGTCAACTCAATGGTTTGTTTGACATTGCTTGAAACCATAATTTGCAACTCGGAAGCACCACTTGCAAAAGGATTGGGATATAAATTTAAAATATTTAAATCTTCAGATAATTTATAAGTAATTCCTGTAATACTTTGATAGGCTTTGAAAAAATCTGGAATTCCATAGCCAATCAACGAATCAGGTTGCGCAAATTGACTACTATTTTCCTGAATCAAATTTCTCAACTCATATTGACTCAATTGAGGTAATGCTTGCCACAAACAAGCCGCCATTCCTGAAATCATAGGTGCGCTAAAAGAAGTTCCATTGGCTCTGATAATTGTTCCGTCCCATGGCGCTACCAAATAACAATTGTGACCCACAGAAGCCACATTGGGTTTCACCTCTCCAGAAGCATTAGGACCTCTACTGCTAAATCCTGCTCTAATGCCCAAACTATCCACTGCTGCAATAGTCAAGACATTGCTAGCATCTGCTGGTGTCCCAATTCTTCCCCAACTTCCTTCTCCGTAATTTCCAGCACTAGAGCACAACAAAATCCCTTTGGAAGCAGCAATATTCGAACCGCGAGCAATAACTGTTGTGTTTCCATCCAAATCAGCAAAAGTGTGATTCTGAGTGCTGTCATCAAATGTCGTGTAACCCAAACTCGTGTTGATAATGTCCACTCCTGCAGAATCGGCATATTCAGCTGCGCTTACCCAAAAATCTTCTTCTAAAATATATTCTGCATCAGCATCTTCGCTTCTTAATAAATGAAAACTAGCTTTGGGTGCAGCTCCGAAAAACTCACCTTCTATATATCCTGCAATCACCGATAAAACGGCAGTTCCGTGTGAGTGATCGTGAAATACTTCGTCATCATGAGCTACGAAATCTTTTACTGAAAGAATTCTGCCTTCTTCAAAAACTTTTGACAAAGCTTGCAGTTGATTGGCATTTTCAAAACCAGCATCTATGACTGCAATGTGTATTCCTTGACCATGAAAACCTAAATCGTGCAGGTAGTCAATTTTATGCAAATGATTTTGATTATAA
>JAGYKU010000125.1 GCA_018401455.1 Flavobacteriales bacterium | reverse complement strand
AGGAAAAAGTAGATCGATGTCTCCTTCTGAAATGGAAATAGAATTAGTTCCTGCTTTTAAAAATCTAAACAGTTTTAAACCAGCTCATTTTCATTATAAAGTGTGTTCAACTTTTGATTCAGCACCTCATGTTGGCAATATTGGTAAAGCTATAGAAATAGGGAGTAAAGTTTTTAATCAAAAAACAGTAATGGTATCTCCTGCAGCACCGCATTTAGGTAGGTATTGCGTATTTGGTAATTTATTTGCTAAAATGGGAACGTTTGGAAATGGAGAGATTTATAGAATTGATAGACATCCATCAATGAACGAGCATCCTGTAACACCAGCTATAGAAGGGGATTTAACAATTCATCTTTCTAAACAAACATCAAAATCCATTGGGCTTGTTAATTTAAATACGATAGAAAAAGGCACAGAAACTGTGTTGGAAGAAGTACAAAACAATGCAAAAGATATTTTATTTTTTGATGGTTTTAATACAGAACACTTACAAGCAATTGGAACAGTATTTCATCATTTAGCAAAGGATAAAACATTGTTTTCAGTAGGATCTTCAGGTATTGAAATGGCTTTAGGACTTGCGTGGAAACAAGAAAAAATCATTAGTGAACCTGAAAAATTTAAAACTTTAGGTGAAGTTGGACCAATTTTAGTTTTATCAGGAAGTTGTTCGCCAGTTTCTGCAAAACAAATAGAATATGCTTTGGAAAATGGATTTGAACAAATTGCTTTAGAAAGTAAAGCAGTAAATGTTCAATATCATTCAGAAATAATCAAAAATTCAGTTGCAACAGTTGTTGGTAATTTCAGAAAAGGAAAAAGCACCATCATTCATACCAGTATTGGTCCAAATGATGCTCGCATTAATGAAACAGAACTGTATTTTAAAAATCAAGGAATAGATGATGAAATCATTCAAAAAGAATGCAGTAAAATCTACGGAAATATTATTGGACAAATCACCAGAAAGGTTGTTTCGGAAATTAACATCAAACGAATTGTTTTTGCTGGTGGAGACACATCAAGTTACGCAGCATCAGAATTAAATATTTCTGCGCTTGAAATGATAGCACCATTAGCTCCAGGAGCACCATTGTGTAAAGCAATTTCGGATGATAAATACGTAAACGGATTAGAGTTAAATTTTAAAGGAGGTCAAGTAGGAACCGACAATTATTTTATAAAAGTTTTAAAAGGAGAAAAATTATGAAGGCAAAAACATTAGGTTTTGTTCACACATCTGCAACATTAGTACCATTATTTCAGCAATTAACAAACGAGTTTTTAAAAGGTGTAGATACTTTTAACATTGTTGATGATAGTGTGATTAAAGATGTTATAAGAAAGAATGAATTAACATCAAATACGGCTACAAGAGTAGTAAATCATATTCAAGCTGCGGAAGCTGCTGGAGCAGATATTATTTTAGCAACATGTTCGTCAATTGGTTCTGCTATTGAAACAGCAGCCACTTTATGTAACGTTCCTGTTATTAGAGTCGATCAAGCTATGGCAGACGAAGCAGTACAAATTAGCAATAAAATAGGGGTGATTGCAACTTTACCAACCACTTTAGAACCAACAAGCGATTTGGTAAAAAGAAGAGCTGAAGCAGCTGGTAAAAATGTAAGTATTACTTCAAAATTATGTGAAGGTGCTTTTGAAGCATTAATGAATGGTGATGCAACAAAGCACGACGAAATGGTTGCTTCAGCTTTGAAAGAATTAATGAAAGAAGTTGATGTGATTGTTTTAGCACAAGCATCTATGGCTCGTGTAGTTGACG
>JAGYKU010000124.1 GCA_018401455.1 Flavobacteriales bacterium | reverse complement strand
CTCATTATGTGATATGTACATTTTGGATATCAATGGGAAAAAGTATTCTGGAAGTTTAACTTTGTTTAGATAAAAATAAATTATGATTAAACTTCTACAACGACTATTACTTGTTTTCTTTATTTTAATTTCATCAAAAAATTATGCCTCACATTTAGTTGGAGGAAACTTAGGATATGAATACATTGGGCAAGTTGCTGGTGGTTATCAATATAAAGTTCTGCTTACTATATATGTAGATTGTGGACCTACATCAAATGTTCCAACACCAGAATTCACGCAACAAGTTGGAATATATACACATGATGTTCAAAACAATCCAATGGGAGGAGCAAATAAAACAAGATTTGCGCTTCTTACCTTAAATCGTATTTCTCTACAAACTATTACTCCTGATTTACCGGGAGGGTGTTCTGTTGGTCAATCAACTTGTATAAGGGAAGGGAAATATGAAGCACTAATAGTTCTACCAGGTAATTTTACTGGTTATCATTTGTATGCCGATATTTGTTGTAGAAATGGTGCAGTAGTGAATGTTGCAAATCCTGTTAATGAAGGCACAGGTTTCCATGCCTATATGCCACCTCCTTTATTGCCAAACAGCAGTCCAGTATTTACTGATTTACCAATTCCTTTTTTGTGTATCAACGATACAACATCTATTTTAAATTCTGCTTATGACCCAGATGGTGATATTCTTGTTTTTTCATTTGTAGATCCTTTCAAAGGTTTTGGTTCTTTAGGAAACTATCCTAATCCTCCTGCAACTTTAACATGGCCTTTGCTTCCCAACAATCCTGCTCCTGGTTATAATTTTATAACGCAACCATTTGGTGCAAGTGGTTATAACTTTATTAATGCATCCACAGGACTTACACAATATAAACCAACTGCTACAGGAAATTATATCGTTTGTGTAGAAATTAAAGAATATAGAAATGGAAATTTAATAGGTATTTCAAGAAGAGATATTCAATTATTAGCAATTGCTTGCCCCGTAAATCCTGCCCCAAACATTGACCCAAGTTTAGGTACTACAAATACAACTTTTTCGGTGGAAGAAGGTGAAACACTTTGTTTTGATTTTGGCTTTGATGACCCCAACAACGATTCATTATATTTAAATGTCAATGGTGTAATTTTCGATAATAATATTGTAAATCCAAGTGCTACAGTGAATTCTCCTGTTGGAGGAATCGGAAGTGTTTCCACTGAGTTTTGTTGGACTACTGGTTGCGGACAAGCTCAATTGGCGCCTTATCAATTTCAAGTTTCTGCTTCTGACAGGGGTTGTCCACCCAAAACAACTAATGAAATTTACCAAATTACTGTTACTCCTCCTGCTCCACCTTCTAATATCTTTGGTGATACCGAAATATGCCCTAATGTTATTACAAATTATTCAACAACTGCAATTCCAAACACTACATACAATTGGGATATTTCGAATGGTACAATTATAAATAATAATGGAAATAATGTGGATGTATTGTGGAACAATCCAGGTGTTGGAACTATATACGTAAATGGAATAAATCAACACGGATGTCCTTCTGAACCTATTTCATTAGAAGTAACTGTTTTGCTCGCTCCAACGATAGATTTAGGCAATGACACTATTATTTGTCTAGGTGATTCAATAGATATTAATGGTATTACAAATGCAGCTCCGGGATATACATTAAATTGGAATATTACCAATAATATGATAAATTCCAACTCAATTTCACCTACTGTTTTTCCAACTAACGATATTACTTATGTTATAAATATCGATGCTGGTTCTTCTTGCTTGGGAACAGATTCTATTCATATAGAGATTAACAATCCAACAGTAAATCCTAGTCC
>JAGYKU010000123.1 GCA_018401455.1 Flavobacteriales bacterium | reverse complement strand
ATAAAAAAAAAATGGAAACAACTAACGACAAAAAAACAGCAATCAAAGGTGGTGAATTCATCATCAGAGAAACAGAGGCGCACGAAATTTTTACGCCTGAAGAATTTAACGAAGAGCAAAAAATGGTGGCTCAAATGTGTTTGGATTTCTTAAAAGCAGAAGTTCACCCTCATTTGGATGCTATAGATGCAATGAAAGATCCAGAATTAATGCCCAAATTGGTTGACAAAGCTGGTGAACTAGGACTACTTGGACTTTCTGTTCCAGAGGAGCTTGGAGGAATGGGCGTTGACTTCAAAACTTCTCTTTTAGCAACCGAAGCTTTGGGTGGAGGTCACTCTTTTTCTGTAGCATATGGAGCACATACAGGAATTGGAACATTACCTATTTTGTACTATGGAAACGAAGCACAAAAAGCAAAATATATTCCTAAATTAGCCACTGGCGAATGGAAAGCATCTTACTGTCTTACTGAACCTTCTGCGGGATCTGATGCGAATAGCGGTAAAACTAAAGCAAAATTATCTGAAGATGGTAAATCTTGGATTATCAATGGTCAAAAAATGTGGATTACCAATGCTGGTTTTGCTGATGTTTTGACTGTTTTTGCTAAAATAGATGATGATGAAAACTTAACAGCATTTATCGTTGAAGCTAACACTCCTGGAGTAACTATGAATGCCGAAGAGAAAAAAATGGGTATCAAAGGTTCATCTACAAGACAAGTATTTTTCAATGATGTAGTTATTCCAGTTGAAAACCAATTATACGAAAGAGGACAAGGTTTTAAAATTGCAGTAAACATTTTGAACATCGGTCGTATCAAATTAGGTGCAGGTGTAATGGGTGGAGCAAAAGAAGCGATTACACTTTCTGTAAAATATGCTAATGAAAGAGAGCAATTCACAAGATCAATTTCTAAATACGGGGCAATTCGTCATAAATTAGCTGAACAATGTATCAGAACATTTGCTACTGAATCTGCAACTTATAGAGCTGGACAAAACATTGATGATGCTATTCAAGCGTATATTGATGGTGGAATGGACAAAGGACAAGCAACATTGAAAGGAATTGAAGAATTTGCTCCTGAATGTGCTATACTTAAAGTTTATGGTTCAGACACATTGGATTACGTTGTAGATGAAGGTGTTCAAATTCACGGAGGAATGGGATATTCAGCTGAGACTTTGATTGAAAGAGCATACAGAGATGCACGTATCAACAGAATTTTTGAAGGAACAAACGAAATCAACAGAATGTTGACGGTAAGTATGATTCTAAGAAAAGCAATGAAAGGAGAATTAGACCTTATCGGACCTGCTATGGCTGTTGGAAAAGAGTTGATGGGTATTCCAGATTTCGGAGCAGGAGATGACAAACTGTTTGCTACAGAGAAAAAATACATTCAAAATTTCAAAAAAGCAATTTTAATGATTGCTGGTTCTGCAGCTCAAAAAATTGGAGACAAAATGGCGAAAGAACAAGAAATCGTAATGAATATTGCAGATATGATTACTTGGTTGTATGTTGGAGAATCTACATTATTGAGAGTTGAAAAAATGGTTTCTATCAAAGGCGAAGCGGCTTGTCAAGAACAACTGGATATGATGAGAGTATTGCTTTATGATATGGCAGACAATATGAACAAAGCAGGAAAAGATGCATTGAATGCCTTTACTGATGGTGATGAATTGAGAATGATGATGATGGGATTGAAACGTTTCACAAAACATGATGCTTTCAATGCTAAAGAAGCAAGACAAAGAATTGCTATTAAATTAATCGACAAGAACGAATATTGTTACTAAAATCGATGTTACGATGTAATGACATACGATTTACGATTATACGACCTTATAGATAGGTAAATTATAAACGTTAAAAAGTCCTGAAA
>JAGYKU010000122.1 GCA_018401455.1 Flavobacteriales bacterium | reverse complement strand
TATGATGGGTAATTCTCAGTATCAATGGTTAACCAATGAGTTATCTTCATCTAATGCTACTTGGAAACTTCTTCCTATGCAAAAATTGATGAGTGGATGGAGTGTAATTGGCATTCCTTCATGGATTGGATTAGGAAGCAGCGTTTTAGATGATGGAAATTGGGATGGATTTGATGCTGAACGAGACTTGTTTCTCAACTTTTTATCTCAAAATAGCATTAACAATGTAGTGGCCCTTTCTGGAGACAGTCACATTACCGTTTTTGGTGATTTATGCATTGACCCTTATGATGGCACTCTGTACGACCCTTCAACAGGATCTGGTTCTGTAGCTGTTGAAATGTTGCCTACCAGTATCTCAAGAGGCAATTTTGATGAAATGGGATTTGGTTGGGCTGTACCTATTGTAGAACCTATTCTTATGAACGCTAATCCCAATTACTCCTTTACTGAACTTACCGAACACGGCTATGGTATTCTTGATATTAGGTCAGATAGCTGCGTAGGTGAAGTTTGGTATTCTGGAATACTCAATCTTACCAATATTGAAACTTTTGGACGAGGACATGTGGTGCTTAAGGATGAAAACCATTGGCAAAGATCACCGAGAACCTCACCAACACCTCCTAAAGATATCACATCACTTGGTATACCCTTTTATTCTTCAATAGTATCAAAATCACCTAACGTAAAAATATTCCCAAACCCAACAACTCATTTAATACAAATTGTTATAGAAACTAATATTGGACAGGAATATTTAGTTGAAATATTCACTCTTACTGGTAGTAGAACTGAAATTCAAAAAAGTTTTACAGCCGATAATACTGAAACATCATTAGACTTTGATTTATCTTCTTTAACTCAAGGCACCTTTTTGGTTTGCGTTCGTCAAAAGGGAGATGTTAATTGTACTTCCGTAATGGTTGTAAGATAAAACCATTATGATTTATTCGTTGTTACAATAAGATTATTTGGTTTAAAAATTATTTAGTACTATTTTGTTTTCTTTTTTACTGACAAAATATTTATGAGAATTACAGTTCTCTTCTAGACTTAAATTTCCGTATCTCGAAAAATAAGCAATCACACTCCAGTTGTATCTAATTTCTGAACTAATACAAATGGTAACGTTTTTTCCAGTAATTTCAACAATACTTTTGATGTCTTTAATTTCATTTTCATCTCTTCCTATTTGTTGGCTACTAAAAATAATAAGTCCCAATGTAACTAATGGAAGTGTAAATGTAACAATTGAACGATATTTAAAATTTTCAAACCATTGGTTTATATACTCAAACAAACTTTTAAAATAAATCGCAATGGAAATTGCTACAAAAGGGTAAACTGTAAGAATATAAAAACTTCTTTGCTTTAGACTGATCATAATAGGTATAACACCTAATAAAGCAACAAGCGATAAGGTTTTGATCCATTTGTAATCGTTTTCATTGGATGTAAAATTGATTTTTGATTTTAAAAAGTATTTTAAAATTAAAAGTAAAGCAATAAATGGAAGAATCGCCAATATAAAATCGATAACGATTTGAAATCTCGTTGTTACGGTTTGTTCAGAATTTACACTGTATAAAATTTGATTTTCAAAATAAGCCTGTAGGTAATCAAAACTAGCTGTACTGAAATAAAACATTATGAAGAAACAAAATAGCATAGATACAACAATTACGAATGAGTCAATAACCATTCTTGTGAAACTGTAATTCGATTTTGAATGGAAAATAAAAAATACAAAAGGCAATGCTAATGTGTACATTCCTGTGAGTCCTTTGGATAAAAAGGCGAGGAATACTGAAACTCCAAAAAGAAATAAGAAAATAAATTTATTTGGGGATGAATTACTTTTGATAAAAAGTAATAAGCTCAATGAAATAAATATTCCCATTGTATTTTCTAACATATTATTAGAAAAACACCAAAACACTACTGGCATCAAACTCCAAATCAGAAGGGGCGCCCAAGAGATATGATTGGG
>JAGYKU010000121.1 GCA_018401455.1 Flavobacteriales bacterium | reverse complement strand
TCCAGATAATGAAATAAATTTTAGAGGTGCTTGGGGAGTATATACTTTTTTGCCAAGTGGTAGGCTGTTGATTTCTGATAGAAAATATGGTATGTTTTTGTTGGAGTACAATCCTCCTCCCAATTTAGTTGATGCAGATTTAGATTCTTATTTTTATCCCAATTATGTAGAAAATGGATTTGCTTTCTTTTATGCGAATCAAAGATTTCCTTCTGATTATCAAATAGAAATTTTTGCAAACAATGGCAGTTTGGTTAAAATATTTTATGGCTCTGGCGATTATTTAAGAATGGATTTATCCGATTTAAGTAATGGGCTTTATCTTTTTAAACACAAAGAACTCAATACCGATAAAGTTAATATTGGAAAGTTTGTAGTGAATAGGAATTTTTAACTCAAATGTCTAAAGAAGTAAAATACAACTTTTTTGAGAATGCTCAAGCGGTGGCAAGATTAATTCCTTATGGAAAAGTCACTTCTTACGGAGCGATTGCTAATTATTTAGGAGCTTCAAAATCGGCAAGAATGGTCGGTTATGCCATGAAAGCAGCAGCAAATGACACTACAGTTCCAGCGCATAGAGTTTTGAATAGAATGGGTATGCTGACAGGCAAAGCCAATTTTTCATCACCAGAGGAGATGGAACAAAAACTGAATGCAGAAGGGATTAAAGTCATAGACAATCAGGTAGTTGATTTCGAAAAACACTTTTGGAATCCCTCTGAAGTTTTGTTATGATTTTCAAAACTTCAAACCACGAACTCCAAACTAAACCCTCACTCCGATAATACACATCAATCCTGAGGCGGATGGTATTATCTGGCGCTCAATTTTGATTACATCAAACTTTCACACCGATAATACACACGTCATCAATCTGGTCGAAATCTCCTTTCCAAGAATCAAATTCGTTTTGTAAGATAAGGCGCTGATTATCCATATCTTCTTCTGCTAGATTGAGTAAAAATTGTTTGAAAGGTTTATATTTCAGTTTTTTACCTTTATCGCCTCCAAATTGATCTGCAAAACCATCAGTAAAAATATAGATGCTATCTTCTTTTTGTAAAGGTATAGTGAGTTGCGTAAAACTCGACATTTCGGAATATAAACCTACGGGCATTCTATTTGCTTTGTGTTCGATAAGGGAATAATGCTCGCCATAAATGGTCGAAGTATCATTATTTTGTTGTTCTGTCAATAAGTTCGTTTTTCTAACAATCCACAATGGATTATTTGCTCCAGAATACGTCAATACATTGTCTTCGATAGCACACAAAGCGATGTCCATTCCATCTTTCACTTCTTTGCCTCCTCTTCCAAAAGTTTCGATTACGATTTCTCTCGTTTTGTTTAAAATTTCGAAGGGTTCGAGGAGTTTAAATTCTTTGACACTTCTATTGAGTGCGTTGCTACAAACCACACTTACCATAGCACCAGGCACTCCATGCCCCGTACAATCTGCAGCCGAAAAAAACACTTTGTTATTAATTTTTTGTGCCCAATAAAAATCGCCACTTACTTTTTCTTTAGGTTCGAAAAAAATGAAATAATCTTCAAAACAATCTTTATATTTTTGCCCTGAAGGAAGTAAAGCATTTTGTATAAACTTACTGTAAGTAAGACTGTCTTCAATATCTTTTAAAGCTTCTGAAATAATAACATTTTTATGTTCTACTTCACTTTTCTGAAATTTAATAATCTCGTACAACTTTTTGTTTTTGAGAAATGCTACAGAAAGAAGCATCAATATCAAAAGCACTGCTACTAGTGTAATAAGTAACATATAATTTCTAGCTTCTGCCGTTTTATGTTCCAAATCTTTTTCAGCAGCGATAACTTTTTGTGCTTCAATTTCTTTTTCTTTTTCTGCTAGGTCTAATTGTGTTTTAACCTGTTTTACTTTATTGAGTTTTTCAAGATTAAAAATTTCTTTTTCAGCAATCATTAGTTCTTTTTGAAATTTAAAGGCAGTTTGAAAATCTCCTTTATCTTCTGCAATTTCGACCATTACCATGAGTGCTTCACT
>JAGYKU010000120.1 GCA_018401455.1 Flavobacteriales bacterium | reverse complement strand
TCTAGCGAAAGATGAAATAAAAATATTTTTTCAATGATGGAATCGTCTAACTGTCTTTCACTCGTGATATGAATTTTTTGATGATTGTTACCGTGTGTAGTTTTTACTTCAACTGACCAGTTTGAGTATTGAAAATCTTGAATAGACTTTTCTGGGCCAAGCCAAGATTTAACACAATGGTTTTTATCCGAATTATTAGTCAAGAAAAATCTTAAAAAATATATTTCACCGTATAGACCCATTTGTGCTTCGTCTGATAAACCTTGCTTACCAACCTTTTCAAACAAAGACTGCCATTTAGCCAAACGCTCCAATAGTTTTTCTACTAAGGTTTGTTCTGTGGACACGTCTGATACTCCAAATATCAAATCTTCGCAAAGGGTAGAGAAAATATCTTTGTGCTGTTTGTTTAGTAAAAGAACTAGTAGAAATTTCTTCGATTTATCTCTTTCATCAGGTAGCGTTTCAATCTTGATGTCTTTGAGTTTATTCCATTGGCTTTCTTCAAATGGGAATGCAGCACTTAGTCTAAATGCGATGCACCTTAATTTTTCTGGAGCTTTTAATGCAATAAAAACATCAGGCAGTACCTCTGCCGAATACCTCTTATAAAGTAAACCTGAATGATTAGAAGTTTCACTCTCTAATCCTACCCAAATATTTTCAATCTTCGTCATAATTATAATCTTCATCAGTTTCCTCCCAATCTAGATATTCAATTAATTGATTGTGTGCAGCATACCTAACCTTAACATCACTTGGGCTTTCAGGAAAGCTAAAAGCAAAGGCAACAAGAGGAACATCGTGGCCTAAATTTATGTATTGCGAATCCAATAGATAAATCATTAATAAACCCTTCCTTGGATCTCTTATATTTCTTATACTTCTACCAGTTGGCTTTTCGGGAAGAAATTCGATGTCAACAAATTCGTGTCTAGGCGAAATTACTTGTGAGTTATTTACCAAAAAGAGATTATCCTCAATAGGATAAGTGTTTTCCTCATTGCTCCTTTTGGTCAATCCTATATTGTATAATGAATCCTTAATATCTAAAGGGTATTCCAAAGCACCTTTGTCTTGACTAGAAAAAATGGCTATAGTCCAATTTGTTAATTCATTTTTGGAATTACAATCTGATATATATTTTTGTAAAAGCGGGACATTAATAGTTTTCAATTCTGAATGAAACTGAAATTTTGAGATAAATTCATCGGTCAAAATACTCGCATTAACTTCCTCAAAAATCAATGCATTTTTATCAAATTTTGGTGTATTTAGTTTTGAAATAAAACTTTTGAGGACACTTAAATTTCTTTCTACTTCGATCCTTCCTGGAAGTAGAACAGTTGTTTGAACCAATTTTCCCGAATAACTTAAATCGAAGTAGACAACATTTTTGAGTTTATTCAATGCTGTAACTAGTAATGTGCCTGGGAAGGTTCTAACTTTCAAAGCATACTTTTCTGGTGTTGATTTAGCGTCTTCGGACATATACTCAAATTCTTGTCGCAACTCATTAGAAGCGTCTGTAATTTGACAATACCACTTGTTTAATTCGGCACTTGTAAAAAGCCTGCATAAGTCAACATATCCACCCCTATAACCAAACCAACGTCCCATCTGCATAAGAGTGTCATACATTCTGGAAGCTCTTAAGTAATAACTTACTGAAAGCCCCTCCAAAGTCAATCCTCTTGAAAGCTTATTGCCACCAACCGCAATAACAGAAAGTCCATTTTTGTGGTCGAAATAGTCTAATGCTTCGCCAGAACCTCCATGAATTGATTTTACTTTAATTCGTGATGCAGCATCATTCAAATGTTGTAAAACTTCGCTCCATTTATGAACCTGAATTTGTGAATCTAAACTTTTGAGTTCTGATTCAAGAATTTTTTGAGAAACAAAAACATAAGATTTGTATCGATTTTCATCCTGTTCAAATGTTGATTTTAATTCATCCAATATAACTGCATCATTTTGGTCGATTCCTCTTCGGTAATAAATGAATTGATTGGAAACTAATTCTGCGATATGGTCTTGCCAGCGCATAAAACGGGAAACGTGGATAAGCATTGAGTTATGAACCGTTGTTTGCCCTCTTAGTCTTCTAATTGCACAAGTGATTATAAAACAACGAATAGCCCTTTTCAAAGATTCAGGTAAAGATGATGGTAATTGGTCATCTTTTTTATGGCTATCGGGAACAAATCCGATGTAGTCATTTATCCTGTTTACTATAGGTAAAACTTTATTTGAAGCCTCATCTTCTTCTAATGGTCTAAATCCAAATACTT
>JAGYKU010000012.1 GCA_018401455.1 Flavobacteriales bacterium | reverse complement strand
CTGAAGAGACTAAAACAGAAGGTGATGCACCAAAAACTGAAGAAGTAGTTCCAGAAACTGAAACTCCAGAAGTTGAAACTGAAGTTGAAACTGAAAAATGTGGTGAAGGTAAATGCGGAGACGCTGAAGCAACTGAGGCTACTGAAGCAACTGAAGCAACTCCTGTAACTACAGAAGAAGAAGCTAACTAATTAGAGGTTTTAATAAACTTATTAAAGAGGTTTCATTATTGAAACCTCTTTTTTTTGTCTTGTATTTCCATATTTTGTGTTATTTTGTATTTGATTAAATCATTCCAGCCTTGAAAGAAATATTCCTAGAAAACACCGAAAATGAAACATCCGATTCTAAAAATTGGGAATTCAACCGAAGAAATTGGTTTAAAATTACTGTTTTGGGGTTGGTTGCGGTTCAATTACCTTGGTTGGTTAGTTGTGACGACAATTCATCTTCAGAAGTAATTTTGGATGGTAAAGGAATTTTGACAGAAGAAGAGATAAAGTTCATATTTGAACTCCAAAATAGTCTTGTACCCAAAGATGGTAACGGCCCTTCAGCAAATGATGTAAATGCTCACAACTATTTCGTTTGGACGCTATCAGGAAAAAATATTCCTCAAGAAGACAGAACCTATTTCATTGAAAAAACACAAGAATTTATGATGCTTTGTGAAGCGCAATTTTTAAGAAAATTTACAAATTTGTCTTCTCAAGAAAAAACTTCCTTTATAGATAAAAATATTCAATCAGGCTGGACAAGAACTTACATATCAAGGATGATAACCGTAATCTTTGAAGCCATATTACTAGATCCTGTTTACGATGTAAACCCCAACGAAATTGGATGGAATTGGCTACAACATAATCCTGGAATGCCAAGACCTACTTTGGAAACTAAATTTCCTGAAATTTATAAAACCGTTGCCTTATATGATTGATGTGTGTATTATAGGAAGTGGCGCTGGTGCTTCTCCGGTGGCTTATGAATTGAGTTTGGCTGGATTCAAAGTGGTAGTGCTTGAAAAAGGACCTTACATCAAAACAAAAGATTTCTACAAAGACGAACTCATTGCTACTCGAAAAGATTTATACATTCCCAACCTCAAAGATGAAAGTCACGAAATAGTAAAGTTTGATAAAAAAAATGAAACTTGGGTAAAACAATCTACACGAGAAACGGGATCAGATTTTTGGAACGGAAACGTAGTGGGTGGTTCGTCTAATTTTATGAGTGGCTATTTTCACAGAATGAAACCTGTGGATTTCAAACTCAAAAGCACTTACGGAACTATAGAAGGTGCAAATGTTGAAGATTGGCCCATTTCCTATGATGATTTAGAACCTTATTACACTAAAGTTGAGCATTTAATTGGTGTTTCAGGTGCTGTTAAAAAACATCCATATTTAGAACCGAGAAGTGAACCAGAATTTCCTTTTCCACCATTAGCAACCAATGTTGTTTCTGAATTGATAGACAAAGCGGCATCAGAATTAAAAATAAGTACTTTTAACACACCAAGAGCCATACTTTCAAAACCCAAAGGCGATAGAAAAAGTTGTTATTATTCTAATTATTGCGGCAGTTATGGTTGTGCATCCGATGCCAAAGGAAGTGCACGAGCAGCATTGCTTGAAGATGCTCTAAAAACAGGTAATTTAACAATCATTCCTTTTGCTAAAGTTTTTCATTTGCAAACCAATGGAAAAGGTGCAATTACACGAGCCAATTATTACGATAGAGAAGGTCTAAAAAACAGTATTGAAGCAAAAATATTTGTAGTAGCTGCCCAAGCCACAGAAACCGCCAGATTATTGTTGATGAGCAAAAATGAAGAATTTCCCAATGGTTTGTCAAACAATGCTGGACAAGTTGGCAAAAATTTGGTTTTCTCCGCTGGTGGCGTGGGTTCTAGTGTTTTGTATTACGAAGATTTTGACAACGAAACTTCCGAAAAACTAGCCACTCCTGGTCTTTTTGTAAATAGAGCATCGCAACAATGGTATGAAATAACGGATGAGGAAACGGGGCAAAAAATGAAAGGCGGAACTGTGGATTTCCTTTGGGAACACGCCAACCCTATTTCAAAAGTCATCAAATCCAAATGGAAAGGAGATCAATTGTTGTATGGAAGTGCGTTGAAGAAAAATGTGCATGAATATTTTACCAAACAAAGGGTTTTAAAATTTGAAGTTTTTAACGACTGGCTTCCCAATGATAATTGTTTTGTGGAACTATCAGACAGTGTATTCGATAAATGGGGAGATCCTGTAGGAAAAATTTGGATTGGAAATCATCCGCATGATGAAAAAATCGGAAAACTCATTGGAGACAATACTTTACCCATACTCAAAAAATTAGGTGCAAAAAACATCAAATGGGGCGTTTCTAGTTATCCATCAGTAAACTTACAAGCGGGCGGATGTAGATTTGGTACAAATCCAAAAACATCAGTTTTAGACAAAAACTGTAAATCTCACGAAGTAAGTAACCTCTATATTTCTGATGGAAGTTTTATGCCTACTGGCGGTAGCGTCACCTTTACTTTCACCATCTATGCGAATGCTTTTAGAGTGGCAGACAAAATAAAAGAAGAACTCACGTTAATTAAACAGAAACAGCTCCTTTAATATGAGGATGAGGATCATAATTGAGCAATTCGAAATCTTCAAATTTGAACTCAAAAATATCTTTCACATTAGGATTAATTTTCATTGTTGGAAGCGGTCTGGGTTCTCTTGAAAGTTGTAATTCTGCTTGTTCGATGTGATTATTGTACAAATGTACATCTCCAAAAGTATGAATAAATTCCCCTGGTTCTAAATCACAAACTTGAGCTATCATCATTGTGAATAGCGCATAAGAAGCAATATTAAAAGGAACACCTAAAAAGGTATCAGCACTTCTTTGATAGAGTTGACAAGAAAGTTTGCCTTCGGCAACATAAAATTGAAAAAAAGCATGACACGGAGGCAAAGCCGCCTTGCCGTTGGCTACATTTTCAGAAAAACTAACACTTGTATCTGGCATTACAGAAGGATTCCAAGCCGAAACAATAATTCTCCTAGAATTGGGATTTGTTTTTAGTGTTTGGATTACTTCTTTCAACTGATCGATATCATCACTATTCCAATTGCGCCATTGATGACCATACACAGGACCTAAATCACCATTTTCATCCGCCCATGCATCCCAGATTTTTACGCCATTTTCTTGCAGGTACTTGATATTTGTATCTCCTTTGATAAACCAAAGCAATTCATAAATAATAGATTTGAGGTGAAGTTTCTTGGTGGTTACCATTGGAAAACCTTCACTTAAATCAAAACGCATTTGATAACCAAAACAACTAATCGTGCCAGTGCCTGTTCTGTCACCTTTTTGAACGCCATTATTAAGAATATGTTTGAGTAAATCTTGGTATTGTTGCATGTTTAATATTTTTATTTTACAAAGGTAATTAAACCGACAAAAAGTTAAATGGTGTGTTCATAAATTATCAAAAAGTATAGGCACAAAAAAAAGGCTATCTAAATTTAGACAGCCTTTTTTATAAACTAAGAAACTTATTTCTTATTTCATTCCTTTAAGAGCCTCGCAATCTTTTTCGAAATCTTCTTTCATTTTTTTGATTTCTTCTTCCGATTTTCCTTCTTCTAATTTATCAGCAATAGCTTTACATTCTTTTTCTTTAGCTTTGAATTCTTTTACTAATTCAGCAATTTTGTCAGCGTCATCTCCAGCAGCTTCAAACTTTTTACCGATTTCCATCATTTCTGTTACACATCCACAAAGAGAAGGTTGACTTTGAAACAATCCTGATTTAAAGAGCATAATTATTGTTAATAATATTTTTATACCATTAATCACTAGCCATAAAGTACCAGCACTAGATAAGTTTTTATTTTCAATTTCTTTTCCAGCTTTTATTAATCTGAACCCAATTAATACGGAAAGTATTAATGTTAACTCCAAAAAGTAATATATCATAATTATTAAGATTATTAGATAATATTTTTATTTTACAAAGGTAATTAAATCGACAAAAGTTAAATGAAGTGTTCATAAATTATAAAGATAAGCAAAAAAGGCTATCTAAATTTAAACAGCCTTTTTTTAAAATTAAATTTTTAGATTATTTACCCATCGCTTCTTTCATATAAACCTGGACAATCATCCATCATTTCTTTCATTTTTGCTTCTGATTCTTCTTCTGTCATATCTTTCTATCTCTTTTCCAACTCTTCACCTACCTTTTACAAAGCCTTCTTGTCGCCTTGTATTTTTCTTCTACTTCTTTCTCTTGGGCCTTCATCCTTCCAAATTGCCTCCATTTCTTTGACATTTCCATTTGTTTTTCATAACATGAACACATGTCACCCTCCACAAGAAGTCATTCCTAAAGCAGCAACTACTGCTAATGATAATAATACTTTTTCATTTTATTAAATATTTAATTGATTAATTTGTATACTACAGCAAAATGTAAAATAATTATTTTTAAATACAAGTTCTTTTTTGGACAAAAAAGGCTATCTAATAATTAAATAGCCTTTTAAAAATTAAATAACAGATTATTTACCCATTAATTCTTTAAATGCAGGACAATCATCCTGTAATTTTAAATTCTTTCATCATTTCTTCCTCTGACTTATCTTTCATGTCTTCTTTAAACTTATCTCCTAGTTTATCACACTCTCTTAGTAGATTTAAAACCTTCTTCAAGTTCTTTAATTTTTGCTTCATCATCTCCAGCAATTTCAATAAATTTCCTTTGATGTTTTCTAATCTTTTCAGCACAAGAACAAAAATCTCCACAAGAAGTCATTCCTAAAGCAGCAACTACTGCTAATGATAATAATACTTTTTTCATTTTATTAAATATTTAATTGATTAATTTGTATACATAGATGCAAAAATTAAAATAATTATTATTAAATACAAGTTCTTTTTTAACAAAAAGGCTATCTAATTATTAGATAGCCTTTTAAAAAAAATTAAATAACAGATTATTTACCCATTAATTCTTTAAATGCAGGACAATCATCCTGTAATTTTTGGAATTCTTTCATCATTTCTTCCTCTGACTTATCTTTCATGTCTTCTTTAAACTTATCTCCTAGTTTATCACACTCTTCTTTAGTAGATTTAAAACCTTCTTCAAGTTCTTTAATTTTTGCTTCATCATCTCCAGCAGCTTCAATAGCTTTGATGTTTTCTAATTCTTTTTCAGCACAAGAACAAAAATCTGCACCTCCACAAGAAGTCATTCCTAAAGCAGCAACAACTGCTAATGATAATAATACTTTTTTCATAATTAGTTTTTTTAGTTTAAAATTGTTCAACAAATATCAATAAACTTTACAAAAAGTAGATCAAAATTTATTGCTTTTGTTTCAAACTACAAAAACAAAGGATTAGTAGATGATTTTATCGGATTTAATCTTCTTTTTCGTTTGAACAAGATTTGTCAGTTAAAATCCCTGCCATTTTTTCTTGATCATTTTGCATATCATCAAAGGTTGAGAACTCTGCTAATACTTTTTCTAGCATACAACTACATTGTTCTTTTTCATATTTCATATTTTCGCAAGAAACCATAAAATCTTTTTTATCTTTATCAGTCCAGCCTCCACAAGAAACAAAAAGTACTGTAGTTGCAAAAATTATTGATGTTTTAAATATATGCTTCATATTTACTATTAAGTAAGTTATTTTACTTCACAAATATAAAACATGATTTCAACATCACAACAAATTCTTTAAATTTTATTGTTTTGATGGATTTCTTGATGTAAGAATATCCTTCATAAAATTAACCCAATGTATATCTAATATTGAATATTCGATTTCGTACCATAAAAGAATTTAAAATCAAATTTTAAGGATCTTCATAATAAATCATGTTTTACTAATAATTAGTCTCGATAAAACTTTCTATTTTGTTATCGATTTTTGTTAAAATCAATACAAAAATTACAAAAATCACTCGACCTGACCCTAATTAATCATATTTCTTCTTTATCAATAAGTTCTTTTTAATATTCTAGTCTTAATTAAAGGATATTCTAATCTAAAACAGAAATACGCAAACAAGTGTGGGTAATTATTATTTACAGTTAGATTTTCATCTGTATTTTTTACATAACTTTGTTTCGTTCTTTATTTTTTATTTGAAAAATATTCGATAAAGACTTAAAAAAAGATATAATCAATGGGATGTTCTAGTTGTAGTAATAATAGTAGTGGTGTACCAAATGGGTGCAAAAGCAACGGTAGTTGCGGAAATGGTGGTTGTGATAAAATGTCTGTTTTTGATTGGCTTGCTGATGTTCAAGTGCCTACTGGAAGATCGGAATTTGATGTGGTAGAAGTGAGTTTCAAAAATGGAAGAAAAGGTTTTTATAGAAATGAAAAGAATCTTCAAATTTTCAAAGGAGATACCATTGTTGTAGATGCATCGCCAGGACATGATGTTGGAGTGGTTTCTCTAACGGGTGAATTGGTAAGACATCAGATGAATCGAAAAAATATTCGTGTAGCACCTCATGAACTTCGTAAAATATACAGAAAACCTACTGAACAAGATTTCGAAAAATGGAAAGCAGCAAGGGACAAAGAATACGAAACCATGCACGAAGCTCGAGAACTTATTGTAAAATTGAATCTCAATATGAAATTAGGTGATGTAGAATATCAAGGAGATGGCAATAAAGCTACTTTCTATTACACTGCCGACCAAAGAGTAGATTTTAGAGAATTAATCAAAGTAATGGCGGAGCAATTCAAAATTAAAATTGAAATGCGCCAAATTGGGTCGAGACAAGAAGCAGGAAGATTAGGTGGAATTGGTTCTTGTGGTAGAGAATTGTGTTGTGCAACTTGGCTCACAGATTTTAGGTCGGTATCTACTGGGGCAGCTCGTTACCAACAACTATCATTGAATCCTCAAAAATTGGCAGGTCAGTGTGGAAAGTTAAAATGCTGTCTAAACTATGAATTAGACCAATATGCAGAGGCTTTAAAACAATTCCCAGATACAAGAAAAAGTCTCGAAATGGCAAATGGAACCGCTGTTCATATCAAAACTGATGTTTTCAAAAGATTGATGTGGTACTTGGTTAGAGGTGAGAAAAACTCTTCAATTGTTTGTTTATCGGTAGATAAAGTTTTTGAATTATTAGAGATGAATAAAAAAGGAACTAAAATTCAAAATATTTCTGACTTTGTTCAAAGAGAAGAAGAAAAAGTAGAAATTGAATATTCAAATGTGGACGAACAAGACGACCTCACTAGATTTGATCAAAGTTTCAAAAAGAAAAAGAACAACAGAAATAATAAATCTAAAAATAAAAACAATAATCCTCAGCAAAATCAAACAAATCAACAAAATCAGCAACCGCAAAACAAACAACAAGGTGAAAACAAACCTGCTGTTGCGAATGCAAATGCTGAGACAAAACCGAACAATAAAAAAAGAAATAACAAACGAAGAAAAAAACCAAATAGTAATGATGGTTCTGGTTCGACACCAAATGAAACTAAATAAAATTACTTTTTTGAAAAACAAATGTATGAACAAATCTAAAACAAGAAAATCATTTTTAATCATCATGCTATTCAGTATGGGATTTCTAAATTCTTGTACAGATAAGGATGTTTATTTTGATGAAAATAAAACTTTAGAATCGCAAGTTTGGAGTGCCTCAAACGATATTTCTTTCGATTTTGACATCAATGATACTGTTCAAAAACTTGATTTCTACTTGAATCTGAGAACTACTACAAGTTATGAATGGTCGAATATTTATGTTTTCATGAAATTGGAAGGTCCAAATGATTTAGTGGCTTTCGATACTGTTGCGATAGATTTGGCAGATTTAACAGGAAAATGGTATGGAAAAGTTTCTGGAAGTATGGTTGAAAATCATATTTTATTTATGAAAAACGTTAGATTTCCCCAACAAGGAAAACATACCATCACTTTAAATCAAGGGATGAGAGATGCGGAACTCAATGAAATTGTGGATGTAGGACTCACCATTAAAAACGCAAAACAGATTAAGTAAATTTATTGTTCGATATTAATTTTTGCACGTGACCAAAAGTAATTTAAAAAACCTAAAAAATCGTGTTGCGAAGCCTTCTGGCAAAAAAGCAACACAAGGACAAGAACTCAGTAAAAAACAAAAAATATACATTTTGTTGGGTACATGGGCAGTGTTTTTTGTACCTTTATTTTTCGTTTACATCATGCTTTGGTCCATTCCCGAAGACGAATTGCCTTCCATCAAACAGTTGGAAAATCCAAAATCTGATGAAGCAAGTGCCGTTTATGATCTCAATGGAGAAATAATAGGTACTTATTATATTTCTAACAGAATTAAAGTATCTTACCAAGAATTATCTCCTTATTTAGTTGATGCCTTGGTCGCTACTGAGGATGAGCGTTATTTTGAGCATTCTGGAGTTGATGGTTGGGCATTAGCAAGAGCAGTTGGTGGTGCAGTGACACTTCAAAACAAAGGAGGTGGAAGTACCATAACCCAACAATTATCAAAAATGATGTTTCACAAAGCATCGAAAAACAAATTTGGTAGAATTCGCCAAAAATTTGCAGAATGGATTATTGCGGTACAATTGGAAAAAAGATATACCAAAAAAGAAATTGTGGCAATGTATTTCAATGAATTTGATTTCCTCAATACCGCAGTTGGAATTCATTCTGCATCACGTATCTATTTCAATAAACTACCCAAAGACTTGGCAATTCAAGAGGCTGCAATGCTTGTGGGAATGGCAAAAAACCCTTCTATTTTCAATCCTGTAAAAGATTCTACCGCAACGCTTAAACGAAGGGAAGTAGTACTTAGTCAAATGCTAAAAAATGATTTTTTGACACAGAATCAATACGACTCATTAAGGGTTTTACCTATTGGTCTTGATTTTAAACCAGAAACGCACACCACAGGATTAGCGCCTTATTTTAGAGAGTATGTAAAACAAGAAACCATCAAAATAATCAAAGAAAAGAATTTAGAAAACAACTTTGAAGAGCCCTACAACATTTACACTGATGGTCTGAAAATTTACACTACACTTGACGCTCAAATGCAAGAATATGCTGAATGGGCAGTAAACGAGCACCTTTCCAAACAACTGCAAGAAGAATTGAATAAAAACATTGAGAAAAATAAAAATTATCCTTTTGATAATAATGTGAGTTCCAAAAAAGCAACCGGTTATTTATTAGCTGAAATGAAAAAATCGGACAGATACAAAAATTTAAAAAGTTTAGGCTGGACAGATAGTAAAATTGAAGAAAATTTCAATAAAAAAACCACTTTAACAGTTTTTGATTGGGCCTCTCCAAAACACACCAAAGAAGTGGAAATGACACCGATGGACAGCATCAAATACCATCTCAAAGTATTGAGAGTTGGCTTGGTCTCTCTCGATCCCAAAACAGGTTTTATCAAAGCTTATGTGGGCGGTCCAGATTTCTCTTTCTTTAAATTTGATTATGCTTCTCAAGCCAAAAGACAAGTGGGCTCTACAATAAAACCTTTTGTGTATGCAGCAGGAATAGAGTCTGGTCTTTTTACGCCTTGTACAGAAATACCTGACATTCAATATTGCGTTGAACTACCTGATGGAAAACAATGGTGTCCTGCTGGTGAAGGATTTGAAGGAACTTCAACACCTATGTATTACGGTTTAGCCAGTTCCTCCAATCCATATACTGCTTATGTCATTAATAAAATGGGAGGTAAAAACACAAGAGTGGTGAAATACCTTTCCAATATGGGAATGAAAAATAGTTCTGTAAAAGAATACCCTTCACTAGGTTTGGGAGTTTGTGACCAATCTGTAATTGATATGACAGCTGCTCATACCGTTTTTTCTTCAAAAGGAAAATACCATACACCCATTGCCATACTTAGAATAGAAGATGCCAATGGCAAAGTACTTTATGAATCGAACGTCAAAACCAAAGAAATAATGAGCAAGGAAGTGGCTTTTGATGTATTGAAAATGATGAAAGGCGTAACTGGAGTGAAAAGACCAGCAGATGGCAAATGGGGAGGAACTGGAACAAGGCTTAGAAACCAAAAAAACGATTATTACTTCAATGGTACGATGGCTGGAAAAACAGGCACTACACAGGGCAATACAGACGGTTGGTTTATCGGACACACCCCTAGTTTAGTAACAGGTGTTTGGGTAGGTTGCGACCACAGTAAAGTACATTTCAAATCTACCAAATATGGACAAGGAGCCAACACGAGTTTGCCTATTTGGGGTTATTACATGAAAAAAGTCTATGCAGATAAAAGTATCAAACTAAATCGAGGTGATTTCAATCCTCCCGTTGTTGGAGCGACTACTGTTATCGAGTGCATCAAGGACACCACTATCATCGAAGAAATGGACCCTTGGGGGTTTTAAAAAATTCTAAACAAAGATTTAAAGTTTAAATCAGTCATTAATCAGAATTACATTAACTTTGTGCTTTATAGAATAATATATCATATGAAGTTTTTAAATCTATTTATTGCAATTTTTATCACTGCTCAATGCTTCGGGCAAACTTTATTATTGAATCAAGACTTTAATAATGGCTTCCCAACAGGATGGCAAATGGTAGATAATGACGGTGCAACACCCTTTAATGACCCTGCTGTAAATTTTATCGATGATGCCTTTGTAATTACCGAAAATTACGATTCAATAGGAAGTGGAAATCAAATTTTAGTAGCAACTTCTTGGTTTGAAAACCCTACCGATGCTGATGATTTCTTGATTTTACCCAAACTCTCAATGGGTGCATACGGAAACTATATTTCTTTTGATGCCAAATCTATCGATGCTTCTAATCCTGATGGATTGCAAGTAAGAATATCTAGAGGTGGCGTTGAATTGTGGGAGTTTTTTATAGATGAACCCGTTTATGAAAATTTCGCAATGACTCCTTATTGGACTACTTATACTTTATCTTTGGATAGTTTGAATGTTGCCAATGAAGATATTTTTATAACTTTCAGACATATCGGATATGATGGCTATATTTTGGCGTTAGACAATATCAAAGTTTTTGTAAATGATCCAGTTTCTGTTTCAGAAAATAATCTTTCCAAAGTTCAAATTGCTCCTAATCCTTTTCAGAATTACTTAAATTTGAATATTACTGAAAACCTAAATTACCAAATCATTGATATTTCTGGAAAAACAATTGTTTCGGACGTTCTGAATACAACTCAATTGGATTTATCTTATTTAGAAAACGGCATTTACTTTATTGCCGTAGAAGGTTTTGCGGTAGAAAAAATCGTTAAGCAGTAGTTTTTCTTCTTTTTCTTTCTTTTTGCAAAAGGGACAATTCTCTGCTGGTTTGTCCAGATACAGAAGTATTTTCTTGCGCTCTTCTAATCAAATAAGGCATCACCTCTTTTACAGGACCATAAGGCATATACTTAGCCACATTATATCCATACGAAGAAAGGTTGAAACTAATGTGATCTGACATTCCAAGCAATTGTGCAAAATATAATCTATCATCTTTTTTATCCAACTGCTTTTGTTCCATCAAATCTACCAAAACATTGGCGCTGTCTTCGTTGTGAGAACCCGCACAAATAGCAAAAACATCTAATCTATCCACACAAAATTTCAGTGCTTCGTTGTAATCTCTATCTGTGGCTTCTTTATTGGGCTGAATAGGATCTTTATACCCCATTTCTTTGGCTCTTTCACGTTCTTTTTCCATGTAAGCGCCCCTCACTAGTTTCACACCAATTTTTATTTGGTCTCTTTTGGCTTTTTCATACAATTTTTCAAGATAATCTAATCTATCCCATCTGTACAACTGAATGGTGGTATAAACAATTGCTTTTTCTTTGTTGTATTTCCACATCATCACCTCACACATTCTATCAATAGAATCCTGAATCCAACTGTCTTCGGCATCTACAAAAACAGGAACATTTGATTCATGTGCTTTTTTACAGATTTTATTCATACGTTCTACAAACATCCCATAATCTTTCATCTCACTTTCGTTGAGATGATCTGTGGAAGTATTTGCTTTTTCAAGCACCGAAAACTTACAAATTCCTGAAGGTTTAAAAACAGAAAAAGGAATAAATGGGTCCGTTTTTGCTCTTTCTATGGTTTGAATTAATTCATTTGTGGTTGCATCCAAATCTTCATTGGATTCTTTGCCTTCTAGAGAATAATCTAAGATGGTTCCTACACTACTTTTTTTCAATTTAGCAATCGCATCTGAACATTCTTCGATGGTTTCTCCTCCGCAAAATTGTGAAAATATGGTTTTTTTTACCAACCATTTAATAGGAAGTCTCAATTTAAAAGAAAAGTTTATCGCCCATTTTCCAAAATTCACCAATCTTGGACTCCCCACCATTCTAAAAAGCCAATATGCTTTTCTCAATGCAGAATTGTCTTTGCTCTTAAAAGCTATTTCAGTATTTGAAAAATCAATTGCCATACTCAACCAAAAAGTAGGCGAAGATACTCAATGAAAAAATAATTAATGCGAGTTTGTTTTAAGAATTTAAAAAAATTAATTGAGTATAACCATTCATAACACTTGACAAGAACTATATTCTTAAAAAACCAAGTCTAAAACATAAATTACAACATGAGATATCTCCTCCGCAGCTGCGGAGGTCGACATGACAAAAAAAATTACTCTGTCACTTCGACCTTGTGGAGAAGTCTAAAATTCCAGAACTAAATAATGGTACTAGATGTCTCCACTCCGGTCGACATGACAAAAAAAATTGCTCAGTCACTTCGACCTCTGAAGTCAAGGAAGAGAAGTCTAAAAAATAAAATTATGATTCCTTTTGACTCAACAACCATTGCATGGCTTTATCTTTATCAGTGAAAAGTCGAGTAGGTTTTACAGGTTTGTTGAATCTCATATAGAAATTAGTCAATAATTTATGAGAGATGTTATTCACTACCATAGCATCTGCGATGGTGAATTTATTTTGATTTTTACTTGCTGCGAATGACCTAACTTCAGCATCTACTTCAGAATTGTTTTCACCTTCCATAAGGTTTAAAAACTTTCTTCCGTTTGCAATTTGGGAGACCCAATTTACCACTTCTTCTACATCTTGTAATCCTACAGTGAAATTTTCTTTGAAGAGCACATTCATAATTCCATTTTCATACAAAGTCATCCTAATTTTCTCAAAATCCTTCTCTATTTCAACAGAACTATCCATTGATTAATTGAATCTTGCGAAATTTGACATCAACCAAAAAGCTGCGCTTTCAGCATCTGGGAATATTTGTGTGGGATTAACTGGCTTGTTGAATTTAATATAAAAGTTGGCTATCATTCTTTGCGCCATACTTTTGATGATGATGGCATCTGCTATTGTATGTACATTATCTTCTGCAGAAGATTTTATAAAATCGTCATTTACTTCAGATTTTAAACCTGCTTCAATTAAAAATAAGTATTTTTTATTGCCAATAGATTTCAACCAATCCGACATTTGTTTGTAATCACCTTCGTTAAGAATCTCTCCATCTTTGATAAAAAGTGTAAAATTCCACTATCATAAATAGTCAAATGCATCTTAGAAAAACTTCTAAAATGTACTATTTCTCCTAACAATAATGCTAGTGTAGATTTTTTTCTTGTATGGTAGTTTTTTCGACCAAAACATCAAATGTTTCGATAAAAGTATATATTTAGTTTTACAAACCAAATTTTTCGTTAAGAAATAATTAAATTATTGAAAAGTATCATAAAAATATTATAATTTTATAGCATAAAAATTGCTCCGGCTTCAACATTTTTAATGAAAAGTAACGCACTCAATATTCAAAATTACATAGACCAAATTCAACCAGAAAGAAAAGCATCATTTGATCAATTAAGGAAAGTCATTTTGCTAAACTTACCTAAAGGTTTCAAAGAAGAAATGAGTTATGGAATGATTGGTTACATTATTCCGCATTCTATTTATCCTGCTGGTTATCATTGTGACCCTAAATTGCCACTTCCTTTTGCGAGCATAGCCAATCAAAAAAACTTTATTGCATTCTATCATATGGGGCTTTACGCCAAAAAAGAATTGCTTGATTGGTTTGTAAAGGTATATTCAGAAAAGTGTAAATACAAATTAGATATGGGAAAATCCTGTATTAGATTCAAAAAAATGGAAGATATCCCGTTTGATTTGATAGGTGAATTGATGCAAAAAATGACTTCTGATGAATGGATTAGTATATACGAAAACAACATAAAAAAATGAAAATTTACCACTTGATTGTTTCTTTAAGTATATTTTTGAATTATGCTTGTGCAACAGATAATTCTCCAGATGCTAAAACCTCTGAAGATACGACTGAGCAAGATTCCACCTTAAATGAGAAAGATTCCGTGAAAAACATTTATCAAATATTTCCTTTTCAAATAGGCGAACAATTTGTTGCAATGTCTCCACTTCCTGGTAAAGTCAATTTGGAAGAAGATATCGAATTGATGAAATCGATGAATATCTCGGTAGTGGTGACACTTGTTTCTAATGAAGAATTACAGCAAAAAAACTTGCCTCACTTTTTTGAAACTTTAGAAAAAAACAATCTTGAAGTTTTCCACTCGCCTATTGAAGATTATAGCACACCAAGCATAGAACAAACTGATAGCATTTTGAATTTCATTCAAACTTGTATCGACAACAAAAAAAATGTTTTGATTCATTGTATGGGAGGATATGGAAGAAGCGGCACCATAATGGGTTGTTTTGCGAGTAAATATTTAAACGAAACTGATCCAATTCAATACGTTAGAAACACGAGAGGTGAAGATGCTATTGAAACCGAAGCACAAGAAGAATTTGTTTTGTCTTATTAAAAACTGTTGCATGAACCATCTATTCTTTTTCATTTTTGCTTTGCTTGTAATCTGTCAAAATGGTTGGACGCAAAATTTAATAGAAAATGGAGGTTTTGAAAAAATGGTTACTTGCCCTTTAACTCTTGGCGATTTTGAAATTGAAAATTGGGAAAAAACACTTCCGCTTAATACAACTCCAGATTATTTTTCACTTTGTGCTGATAGCAATCAATATAGTCATCCCAAAAACTTTATCATCAACGTTCCACCTTTTGAAGGAGAAAGTTATGTTGGACTTGTGGCATTCAATCCTTCAACCAACTATAGAGAATATATAACCACTGAATTGAAAAACGCACTTCAAAAAGATGTAACTTATATTTTCAAAATTACGCTTTCACAACCCGAAATGGCATACTACTATATCAATAACATTGGCGTGATTTTCACTTCCGACTTTGACAGAAGCAAACCGCTTCCTCCTGTTTTGATTGTAAAAGCAGACATCAACATTCAGGTGGATGGATTTTTGGAATGTAGAAATTCTTGGACTACTTATACTATTGAATACAAAGCATTAGGTGGAGAAAAGTTTTTGCATTTGGGATGTTTTCTCACTGACGAAAAATTGTTGTATCGAACCTATAGCGACCGTTTTAATTTTTCAAAAAAAACAGGTTATCAAGATGCTTATTATTTAATAGATGACATTTCACTCATTGAAAAAACAAACACTTCTGTGAATGACACCTTGATTATTGAAGCATTATTAAAAACAACGCCCAAAGAAACTTATGTTTTTAACGACATTAAATTTGAAACAGGTTCATCCTCCAGTGATGCATTGAATTTTAAGCAATTTGAAAAATTAATTCAGCATCTCAAAGAAAACCCAAGTCAAAAAATTATCATCGAAGGGCATACAGACAATGTGGGTAAAGTAAATGATAACTTACAACTTTCTAAGGATAGAGCACTATTTGTAAAATCCTATTTTGAATCTCAATCCATCAAAAATATTATCTATACCAAAGGCTTTGGCGATTCAAAACCACTTTTTCCCAATTCCAATGAAGAAAACAAAGCCAAAAACAGAAGAGTCGTTGTGAAATTGTATTGATGGAAGACTAAATTACTTTTGGTTGGTCACTTCGAACCTGTGAAGACCCGAGCGTCTTTGCTTGTGGAGAAGTCTAATAACATTATCGTAATGATACCGTTGAATTCATCTTTTCTGAATTTTTTGAGTATATACACCTTCTTGTGTCTTGATGTGGAGCAGATAGATTCCTGATGAAAGGTGTCCAACATCTATAGTAGCATCTTGTGTATTCATATTGTTTATTACTTGAATCAATGCTCCTCTAGTATCAAATAATTGTAAGCGTTGCAAAGGTGCTGTTGAAGAAATATTTACAATATTGTCAGAAGGATTGGGGTAAACAGCAACATTGTCGTTGTTGATGGGGTTAATTTCGCTTATCCCCAACATTGGTCCTCCACCGTTGGTGGTTTTCATTATGGTTCCATAAAGTCCACATGCGTAGCAATTGTTTTCATCCAAACATTTAATTTTATGGAGTCTTATAAAATGCGTAGGGTCGTTGACATAGCCTACAGGATGCCAAGTATAGCCTCCGTCTATGGTTTTATAAATCGCTTCTATCTGCCCTTGAGGTTGCCCTACTACATAGCCCAAGGTGTCATTAACCATTTCTATATCCATTATTCTATTCAACCCTAGGATGTCTATTTCTTGAAATGTTTGTCCGTAATCATTAGAGACCACTATTGCTCCAAAATTGATTGAACCACTGAATCCTTGACCTACAAATATCATTTTTTCTTGATTTTTATATAAATCAGAAAACCATCTATTACTAATGTTATGGTAGTAATCTGCATACCATGTGTTTCCAATATCATCAGAAACAAAAGCACCTCCTGAAGTAACACAGAATATCGAATCAGATTCATAAACAAAATTATCTCCACCAGCATTATTCGGTAAATATTGACTCCATAAACCACCTTTGTTTGTGGTTTTAAACATTTCTTTATTTCCATTTGAGTTTTGACACACAAACCCAACAGTATCATTGACAAATAAAATATCTGATGTTATGGATAAAATATTTAAATTAGAAACTACTTCATCTATAGACGAAAAATTATCATCAGAAGTATATGTATGTCCATCTTGGCATAAAATCCATCCATCTAAGGAATTGGAAGAAAATATGGCACTAGGTACATTTTGTGTTTTGTAAGTACGGTATTGGTGATTGAGTATGTTATACTTTTCTACACCATCAATAGAGTCTAATATTCCACCCACTATTACTGAGTCTGCACCAGCATATTGTAGCGCATAATAATGTTTTGTGCTATCAGATTTCACCAATTCAAACTGACAGTAAAAATTTGAAACAATTATTAATAATATGGCAACAATAAAGGCTTTCATCTTTTTTGAATTTTTTGAGTATAAACGCCTTCTTGTGTAGTGATGTGGATGAGATACATCCCTGAAGATAATTGGCAAATATCTAGCGTAGCATCATTTGTATTCATGTTATTTTTATCATAAATCAAAGCTCCTTTGGTATCAAATAATTGTAAGCGTTGCAAAGGTGCTGTTGAAGATATATTTACAATATTGTCAGAAGGATTGGGGTAAACAGCAACATTGTCGTTGTTGATGGGGTCTTCTATTCCTACATTGGTAAGTGGAGTATTAATCGCTTGCAATGAAAATAAAGCACCAAATGCCTGAGAATAACCGTTATTATTAAAGTAGTCGTCTATGTTTGGGTCATTAGTTAACTTATTCAACTCATAAGGATATTGTGCATTCGGATAATAATAGTTGAGGTTTGCAGTTTCACCTGCAATAAAAAGACCATTACCATTATAATTTAACGCTGCACCTCTAATGATGTCTTCATGCTGTCCGCCCCAAAAGGTACTCCAAATAAGTTTTTTGTCTTGATCTACGGCAAATATTACCCCATCATCGCCCCTTCCTGTAGTATTTTGGAAATTGGTGTTCCAATAGTAATCCTGTGGCTGCGCCAAAGGCATAGGAAAATCTAGTGGATTGGGGTCTTGATATGTACCTGCAAATACATTTGCTGTAAATATCAAATTGTTGTTATTATAAATTAATGCTAAATCTTTAATTATATGTAGTACATCAAATGATGTTTTCATTGTGGTAGTCATTTAAATTTTGCAACTAATTTACAACAAGTTATTATACCATCCAAAAAAATAATCCTACATCGCATAAAAAATATGATTCACTTAACAATCTCTTAAACCTTTCGTCAAACGATTAATAATAAACACTTTGCAACAATCTTGACAATTAAAACTACAAGCTTTGCTATGATAGAATTCAAAAAAATAAAAGTTTTCAACAATTTTTGTAACCATTGTTAATAACCTGCCGTAATACCCCCCACAAACAACAAACAAACTTTTTAAAATGCTTACTTCAAAATTAAAAAACAACTTAGTTTTCGCTTTTTCAGCATTATTATTTTCTACAAATGTATTTGCGCAACCTTCAGAAAAAAACATTTCTAGAGATCAGTATATAGAAATGTGGAAGGACGAAGCGATAAACAAAATGGTGGCTCATAATATTCCTGCTAGTATTACTTTAGCACAAGGAATTCTTGAAAGTGCAAGTGGAAATTCTGAATTGGCTAGATATGCCAACAATCACTTTGGTATTAAATGTCACAATTGGGATGGTGAAAAAATCTATAAAGATGATGACCACAAAGATGATTGTTTTAGAAAATACCAAACCGCTCATGAGTCTTTTGAAGACCATGCAAAATTCTTAACAGGCAGAGATAGATATGCTTTTCTTTTTCAGTATGAAGTAACGGATTATAAATCTTGGGCAAAAGGACTCAAAAAAGCAGGATATGCTACCAACCCAAAATATCCAGAACTTCTAATTGACTTGATTGAAAAACATCAACTGTATCAATATGACCAAATGTTGGAGGCAGCAACTTCAAAAAACCCATCTATTGAGTTAACGAACAATGCCAAAAAACCTATTACAGTTGCGCCATTCACTTCGGCAATGGTAAATACGCACACTGTGAATGTATCTGACAACAAAATAAAGTTTGTACAAGTAAAAGAAGGGGATACATTTTACAAAATTGCCAAAGAATTTGAATTGGGTCTATGGCAACTATACAAATACAATGATTTGGCAAATGACGATATTCTTAAAGCAGGTGACATCATATACTTGCAACCTAAGAAAAATAAGTCTAAAAAAGTGGAAAATCACACCATAAAAAATGGAGAAACTATGAGAAGTATTTCTCAAAAGTATGGTGTTAAACTCAAAAAGTTATATAAAATTAACGACTTAACCATTGGAACGAATCTTGTTCCAGGAACCATAATAAAACTAAAGTAGCAATACGTTTTATTATTTTAAAGTTCGAAAATTATTCAAAAATCAGTAAATTTATTTAAGATGTGCGGGTAGATAAGTGTGGTTTGTTTTTGTTTGTTTGTTGAAAGCCCTGGTTGTTCGGGGCTTTCGTTTTTTAAACCCACAAACAAAAAATCCCAAAGAAAAACTTAATTCTCTTTGGGATGGAATATAACATTAAGGCTATTTTAAAGCGTTCCAATCATTTTTTTAGGATCTACCCATTCGTTGTATTCTGCTTCCGTAACATAGCCCAATCTCAACGCTTCTTCTTTCAAAGTAGTGCCATTTTCGTGAGCAGTGTTTGCAATTTCGGCAGCTTTATAGTAACCAATTTTGGTATTCAATGCAGTAACCAACATCAAAGAACTGTTGAGCAATTCATCAATTCTTTTTTGGTTGGGTTCAATACCAGATGCACAATGTTCTTCAAAAGAACGACAAGCATCACCAATCAATCTAGCAGATTGAAGGAAATTTACTGCCAACAAAGGTTTGAAAACATTCAACTCGTAATGACCTTGTGTTCCACCAACTGTTATAGCCACATCATTTCCCATCACTTGAGCACAAACCATAGTAATCGCTTCCGATTGTGTTGGATTTACTTTCCCTGGCATAATTGAAGAACCAGGCTCATTGGCAGGAATAATCAACTCTCCAATTCCAGAGCGTGGACCAGATGCCATCATTCTGATATCGTTACCAATTTTATTTAAAGAAACTGCAATTTGTTTCAATGCACCATGAGATTCTACTATGGCATCGTGAGCGGCTAGTGCTTCGAATTTGTTTTCGGCAGTGATAAAAGGAAGTCCAGTGAATTCTGCAATTTTCTTTGCAACCAATACATCATATCCTTTGGGAGCATTCAAACCTGTTCCTACAGCAGTTCCACCCAAAGCCAATTGAGACAAATGTGCCAATGTATTTCTCAAAGCTTTCAAACCGTGATTTAATTGAGAAACATAGCCAGAAAATTCTTGTCCTAATGTAAGTGGTGTTGCATCCATAAGGTGAGTTCTACCAATTTTCACCACATCAGCAAATTCTTTTGCTTTTTTGTCCAAAGTATCCCTCAGTTGTTCAATACCTGGAATGGTATTGTCAATCAGCATTTTATAACAAGCAATGTGCATTCCTGTAGGGAAAGTATCATTAGAAGATTGAGACTTGTTCACATCGTCATTTGCTTTGATGACTTGTTCGCCTTCTCCAACTTTTTTTCCAGCCAATTCTTGTGCTCTGTTGGCTACAACTTCGTTGACATTCATATTGCTTTGTGTACCAGAACCAGTTTGCCACACTACTAGAGGAAACTGATCATCCAGTTTGCCTGCCAAAATTTCATCACACACTTGCGAAATCAAATCTCTTTTTTCTAAAGGCAAAAAACCCAATTCATGGTTGGCATGTGCTGCTGCTTTCTTTAGATAAGCAAAAGCATAAACAATTTCTAACGGCATAGATGCAGTTGGTCCAATTTTAAAATTGTTTCTTGAACGTTCTGTTTGTGCACCCCAGTATTTATCTGCGGGAACATTAATTTCTCCGATGGTATCTTTTTCGATTCTAAAACTCATAATTTTAAATATTATATTTTTTTTTAAGTTTAATTTATTTTAATTCTATTAAGTGACAAATTTAGTAATTTTCAGAAATATAATAAGTTTTAATCCATTTTTCAATGATGAAGTTAATTGGAAAATTAAAAATTAAAAACAGTTTATTAGTTTTTAAAGAAATTTTGAAAAAATTATATACCTCTAAATAAAATTCTCAACAAAACAGTACAGATTAGGGAATCAATTACTATATTTGTACTTATAATTAAATAATGATAAATCGTGAAATAAAAATATTATTAGAAGAATACGCTAGAGAATTTCGTTCTATAATGGTTGTTGGACCTCGTCAATCAGGGAAAACTACTTTAGTAAAGGAAACTTTTCCTGAAAAACCTTATGTTTCTCTAGAAAATCCAGACGAAAGACTATTAGCAGAAACAGATAGCAGAGCTTTCTTAAATCGCTTTCCTAAAGGAGCTATTTTAGACGAAGTGCAACGTGCTCCCGTATTGATGAGTTATTTGCAAGAGATTCTAGACCTAACCCAACAAGACGGGCTATTTATATTGACAGGAAGTAATAATATTTTATTACAAGAAAATATTAGTCAAACATTGGCTGGAAGACTCGGTATTTTAGATTTATATCCACTAAGTTACCGTGAAATTTTAAGTACAGGTAGTGAATATTCGCTAATTCAGCTTGTTTACAAAGGCTCATATCCCGAAATATACAACAAAAATAGAAAACCAGAATTGTGGTATAATTCATACATACGTACCTACATAGAAAGAGATGTGCGCCAGTTGAAAAACATTGAAAACACATCGCTTTTTATAAAGTTTTTAAAAATTTGCGCAGGTCGCATAGGACAGCAATTAAACATATCTGCAATAAGCAACGATTGTGGAATAGACCTTAAAACTGTAAATTCTTGGCTATCCGTATTAGAACAAACGTATGTTATTAGATTAATTCAACCTTTTTATAATAATTTTAACAAACGTATTCTTAAAACACCCAAAATGTACTTTATTGACACAGGACTAGCCTGCTCTCTGTTGGGTATTCGTAAAACAGAAGAGTTAGAACTTTCTCATTTTCGTGGAGCTTTAGTCGAAAATTACATCATAATGGAATGTGTAAAAAACAATGCTAATCAAAACACTGAACAATCATTCTACTACTGGCGAGACAACAAAGGTGTAGAAGTTGATTTGATTATTGACAATGGCACAACATTTTTACCTGTTGAAATAAAATCAGCACAAACATTTTCTAAAAATTTTGCAAAAAACTTATACAAAATTAAGAGTTATTCCGGAATAAAAGATGCTGTAATTATCTATAACGGAGATATGGAATTTGAAACTTCAGACAATATAAAAGTAGTGAAATGGTCTTCATTTTTAACTTAGAATTAAAAATGTATTTGATTAATCAATTTCTATTAAAAACAAAATTAAGCAGTTTCAAAATTACCATTGTAGAAGTATTCTTGAACTTTAGACAAATTGCCTTGTCCCAATATAATTATAACGAAAAATAAAGATCTGATATTAAATAATACCTTCATTCTCAACAACCATATACAGCTTCTTCAGCCACATCTTTTATCAATTGTCCAAATCCAGCATTTGAAGATAAAAACAAAGTAGGCAAACTATAACTGTATTTATGTGATAAATCTACAAGAAAATCAGGTATTCCATCTTGATCAATATCTCCAGCCCAAATAAATGTAACCATTGCATCATCAAAATAATCAATTTCAGCAAAGGTTTGAACTACAAACTCTTGATTTCTATACCCTTCTATTTTAAGTTTATAATTCTCTATTGAATTACCATATTCATTTTCAACTACATCACCATCCGCAGAAATCACATATTCACCCAACATCATAGATGCTCCTGGCAACAATTGTGATTTAAAACCTTCATAATAAGGAACAGTTAAACCTTCAAAATTGTAAAATCCATAAAGCAACATATTGGGAATGGAATTGTCTTCTTTATTTTTTATTTGTGTCAAACTCATTTCTCCTTCTCCATCGTGCATATTGTCTTTCATAGGCATAGTTTTTAATTCGACTTCCTTAAAATCCAAACCATTTTGATTGAAATAAAGTGCTAATTGTTTTCCTTCCAATTGACTTTTATCTTCAACATAAATTCCATATTCATTAGGCATCAAAAAGGAAATATACTGATCCAACATTAAGTTGGGCGCTTCTGATTCTTCAATAGCCGCTTCACTCATCATTTCGGTCATTTCTTCTGTTTCTACTTGAGTAGTATCTTTATTTTCGGTCTTGTCTTTTGGACTTGAATCTTCTGTTTTTGTTTCACAGGAGAGTAGAAGGAAAATTGAAAATGGAAGTACTAATAGTTTTTTCATCTATGATTTTTTTTTGTGAGCGTCTAAACTAGTCATTTTTTTGAAAAAAATAGTTCTTAAAATAAAATAATTTATACCTTCGTATTGAATTTAAAATTTAAATAATATGTTTTTCGGATTCATCATATTTTTCGCTTTCTTCTTTATGGCATTTTGGATGCTATTATTTGTTATGGGATTTGTAGGATTTTGGGCTACTTGGGGTGGTGTTGAAATGGCAAAAGCAAAATTTGCAAAAAAAGGTTTTGACGAACAGGTTTAGTCACCTTTATCTTTTTCCCTCTTAAAATTTAATGTTTTTAAACTTATTTACTAAGTTCAAAAACAGTTTTATATTTATATAATCTCTTCATAATTTCTGTATCTTTGCACGCTAATGAAAAGCAAAAACATTACAGATATATCAGATAAATGTTCCAAAGATTGGTTTGAATCTTGGTTCGACACCCACTATTATCACATTTTATATAAAGACAGAGACTTTTCAGAAGCAGAATTGTTTATCAATAATTTAATGCTTCATCTACAATTACCCAAATCTTCTACCTTGTTGGATTTGGCTTGTGGTAAAGGCAGACACGCATTGCAATTAAGCGAACTGGGATATACTGTAAAAGGCATAGATTTGTCTGAAAACAGCATAAAAGAGGCAAAGAAAAAAGCAACCAAAAATCTATCTTTTGAAGTTGGTGATATGAGGTGTGCAATTGCTCAAAATCATTTTGATGGTGTTCTTAATCTGTTCACTAGTTTTGGATACTTCAATTCGATGACCGAAAACATTAAAGTACTTCATTGTATTGAGGAAATGCTAAAACCCAATGGAATTTTTGTCATTGATTTTATGAATTCTTCAAAAGTGTTTGAAAACATCATTCCTTTTGAAAAAATAACTAAAGAAAATATAGACTTTGAAATTTTAAAAAAACTAGAAAACAAACAAATCATCAAGACCATACAATTTGAAGAAAAAGGAAAAGTTTTAAAATTTGAAGAAAAAGTTCAGGCATTAACACTTGATGATTTCGAAGAAATGTTTTCCTATACGAATATGGAAATCAACCAAGTTTTTGGAGATTATCACCTTAATCCCTTTCATAAAAAGATTCTGATAGACTTATCTTAATTGGAAAAAAGATTCAATAGTTTATCTCAAAACTATTTCAACACTTTAAATCAATTCTAAAAAATAGCCGAGGCTATTATGTGCTTCATTTACTTTAGGAAGGGTATTTTTAAAAAACACTTTATCAAGCGAAAAATCTTCTTGTTTGCAAAATCCTATTCCTGAATTTTTGTGATGAAATTCTGCCAAATATTCTTGTTCTGTTTGTCCTGGTGTGGGTATAAAAAATAATGGCTTTTGTAAAATTGAAAAATCCATAATCGTACTATAGCCAGACCTTGATATTATTCCTTTACTTTTAGAAACCACATTATAAAATTCGTCTTTATCAAGGTGTGGATAATAAGTGAGGTTTTCTTTTACATAGCGATTGGAATCTAAAGGTTTTCCTCCGATAATTGCGCATTTTTTTCCTGAAGCATAAAATGACTCCTCGAGCAATTTACAAAAAACACTTCTTTGCGGTTCTGGTCCTGATAAAATTCCGAGGTATTCAAATTCAATATCGTCATTTGAAGACATCTTATCAAACCTAGAAATCGGACCAATAAATTTGAATCTTTCAATTGGCGTTTTGGACAAATCACCAGCCAATAAATTGTCTTCCGTATCTGGAATCATACAATGATGGAAATTGTCTATGTAGTTTTTATGAATCGAATACAATAATGATTTCAAGATAGAAGGCCCTTGTATATTGATTTGATGCGTAATATAAATACTTTCTATTCTTGGATGATAAAAACCAAATCGATTATCAGATACAATGATGTCTTGTGGATGTTCTCCAACATATTCACTTAGCCAAATATTTTCGGCTTTAATTGCTGATAATATTTTTCCTGTTTGCTTTGCAATATTCCAAGTCATTGAACCATTAATTGGATATTCAATATTGTAACCTGGCAATTCTGCGTATGTAATATTTGGGAAATAAACTTCCAAAACTGCTTTTTGCTGTTTATTGACAGCCGCAGTAATTTTATGCCCCCTCTCTACTAGGCAAGAAATTAAAGGGATACATCTTGTGGTATGCCCTAGCCCCCAATCTAATGGAGAGATGATAATATTTTTAGTTTTTGAAAGCAAATGAAACTATTCTTATTTTTTTTGTAAATATAATAATGATTTGAAAATTCGGCAAATGACTTTTGTCACTTTATTGTAAGGGTTTAAAAAAGCGAATTCGTTTCTTCTATAAAATCCAAAATTTCATCTCTACCAAAAGCGGTTTCTGCAGAACTGTAAAACATTGGAGGCAAAGTTGCCCATTGCTCAGCTAATGACTCTTGGTAGGCTTCTATATTTTCTTTCTTCTCTCTTTGGTTTAATTTGTCCATTTTAGTGAAAATCATCACAAAAGGAATCTTTTTCTCACCACAGTATTCCATAAAGGAAAGATCTATTTTTTGTGGTTTTATTCTACTATCTATTAATACAAATGTACACATTAAATTGGGTCTATGGTGCAAGTATTGTAAAGTAAAATTATGAAATTGTGTTCTTGTTTTTTTGGAAACTTTAGCATATCCATAACCGGGTAAATCTGCCAAATACCATTTATCATCAATGCCAAAATGATTTATCAATAAGGTTTTACCTGGGGTTCCAGAAACTTTAGCTAACGTTTTTCTGCCAGTCAACATATTAATCAAAGATGACTTCCCTACATTACTTCTTCCTATAAAAGCATATTCAGGCAAATTGGGTTTTGGACATTTTTGCCAGTCTGTATTGCTCATTAAAAATTTTGCTTCTTTTATTTCCATCTCTCTTTTTAATCTAGTCTTGTTACTTTGATTTTTAAAGTCACGAATATACTACTTTTTAACTGGCATTGAAAAATGGATTTTCTAAAACCATACTTATTTGTTTAAATTTTTAAAGTTATAAACCTTAAGTTCTGTAATTGAGTCGACTAATTTTTTATTCGAATCATTTTTTTTAAATTTTTTAACATTATTTTTAAAACCAACAAAACCTAATAAAATTAAGGGGTTACAAACCTCAGTCAATAGTTTTTAATTTTTATTGAAAATAATTAACAAAACAAAATACTTTTTGTTTAACTTTTATCTTAAAACATTAAACAAATTAAAATCTTTTAAAAATGAAAAAAACATTTACATTAATTGCCTCTTTTTTATCTTTGGCAACAATCGCACAGTCATCGGTATTTGATGTTATTGCAACTAGCCCAGATCATACTATTCTTTTACAAGCATTAATTCAAGAGGGATTAGACGTAACATTAAGTGACCTAAACACTGATTACACGGTATTTGCTCCTAATGATGATGCATTCACTCAATTCTTAACTGACAACAACTTGACTGCTGCTGAATTATTATCAAATCCTGATTTATCAAACATTCTTTTACAACACGTTGTTATCGGAAATTTAACTTCAGGAAACTTAGTTAGTGGTGAATTAGTAACTGCTTACGGACTTGACGTTACCGTTGACCTTTCAATGGGAGTGATGATTGATGATGCAAATGTTATAACTCCTTTTGATGCAACTGCTCCAAATGGTGTAGTTCATACCATCGATTACGTTTTACTTCCAACTTACGATGATGTAACTGAAGTGGTTTCTTTCAGCCCAGATCATACTATTCTTTTACAGCACACTAGCAGCAAATTTGGTTGCAACGCTCTGGGACTTGAATGAAGAATTCACGCTGCCCTAATGATGCCACTCACCCCTAAATGACAACACCAAATTCCCAAGGAATACTAAAGGTCTGAACTTAGTGATATTTTACAAACACGTTGTAGGTGGTGTTTATCTACCGACTTAACAAATGGTGAAGTAGTTACACTTTGTACTGACGTTGTCATGACCTTTCAATGGGTGTGATGATAGATGATGCTGAAGTAATTGGTGCTGATATTGAAGCAGACAATGGAGTAGTTCACGTTTTGGATTATGTTTTACTTCCTACTTACGATGATGTAACTGAAGTGGTTTCTTTCAGCCCAGATCATACTATTCTTTTACAAGCATTGACTACAGCAAATTTGGTTACAACGCTTCAAGATTTGAATGAAGAATTCACAGTTTTTGCTCCTAATGATGCTGCTTTCACTCAATTTTTAGCTGACAACAATTTAACTCCTGCTGAATTATTAAGTGCTCCGAACTTATCTAACATTCTATTACACCATGTAGTTGGTGGTGCTGTTTTGTCAACAGATCACAATGGTCCGGTAACTACATTAAATACTACTGATATATTTGTTGATTTAACATCTGGAGTTATGATTAATGATGCAGAAGTAATCGGTGCAGATATTGAAGCGGACAATGGAGTGGTGCATGTATTGGATTATGTATTATCTTTAGATTATGGTTTGAGTATATTGGAAAACAACACCAATATTTCTGCATATCCTAACCCAACTTCAGACAAATTATTTGTTGATGGAATTATTTCAGGTGAGTCATACATTATTGTTTCTCTAGATGGAAAAGTTGTAAAAAATGGAAATGTTTTAAATAATTCCAATATCTGCTGAAGACTCCAAATAAATGATATATATTCATCAACTTTAACGAAAGTAATGCTTCAATTAGAGTTATCAAGAAATAATTTATATTCAAGTATTAAAGTTTGTTTTTTTCATATGTAGTAGTAATGAAAAAAGGAAAGAGGGTTATTCATTTATTTGAATGCCCTCTTTTAATTTTTGTATAAAAACAACAAAAGATGTTGTTTATGGTGAAAAAACGATTACTCATATACAAAATTTGTTAATTTATATGAATATGCAACTACGATTGAAATAAAAAAATACCTTTTCATCATAAATTTAAAAATATAATTAAAAATGAAAAAATTATTTGTTTATGGATTAAGTATCGCTTTAATAGCAGGTGCTGCTTCATGTAAAAAAACTTCTAAAGGTAAAATGGCTAATGAATGGACAGTAACAAGTTATAGTTATAATTCTACATCAAGTAGTTCTACTGCTGGATCTATTTCTACTAAAGAAACAACGACAGGAACTGAAACTAGTGAAACAACTGTAACTACAACAGGAAGCTCAAGCGAAACAAAAGTTAAAAACATTACAGAAAACTTGTACACTATCAACAAGGATGGTTCGTGGTCTTCTTCTAAAAATATGAATTGGATTGAAATTGATACATTAATTAATGGAGGAGGAATGTTAGTTATCAGTACTGATAATATTTCTAGTGAAACAACAATTTCTGGTCAATGGGATTTCCTAGGAGGAGTTGGTGAATTTAAAAAGAATGAAAGAGTTACATTTAATGCAACTAATTGTAATGAAAAAAGATCTGTTGCAAATTCAACTACAACTACCATAAATGGAGTTACTTCAACTTCAACAGGTAATTCTTCAACAAATTCGACTGAAACTTTTACAGACGGTCAAGTGTCTGAGATTTATACTATTGTAGAATCTAAAAAGAAAGAATTACAATTATCTGCTGATGGAACTCAAGTAAGTTCTAGTAGTAGTGTTGACAATGGAGGTACAACAACAACAAATCCTAGTAATACATATACTTTGACTAGTTCGATGACTTTAACACAAAAGTAATTCTAATTAAATATTTACAAAAAGCCACGCAAATTGCGTGGCTTTTTTTTTGCTAAAACTTTTAGTAACTCAAAAATTAAACTTATTTCATAAAAAAATACTACATTTGGTTTTTGTAATAAATAATTATAATGGCAATAAAAGATTATAGTCAAACTCCCAAGGTTGATCAAGTAGGAATACTAGATAGAGTGGCAAGAGTTACGGCAAGAAGTATAAAAAACGAAGCCAAAATGCAAGGTTTGCGTATGGTTTTGAATATGATTGACCTTACTACTTTAGAAGGAGCAGACACAGAAGCAAAAGTGAAGCAATTGTGCTATAAGGCAATGCATCTTCACGATGAAATTCCTAACTTACCAACAACAGCGGCTATATGTGTGTATCCTAACTTTGTAAATGTAGCGGTAAAAGCGCTAAAAGGATCAGGTGTAAAAGTAGCTTCAGTAGCAACAGCATTTCCTAGCGGACACTCATCAAGAGAAATAAAATTGATGGACACTAAAATTGCTGTAGATGCTGGCGCAGATGAAATAGATATGGTCATCAGCAGAGGAAAATTTCATTCGGGAGAATACAACTTTGTATTTGATGAAATAGCAGCAATTAAAGAAGCTTGTGGAAATGCAAGATTGAAAGTAATACTTGAAACTGGAGAATTAGGCACTTTTGACAAAGTAAGAAGGGCGAGTGATATTGCTATGGATGCAGGTGCAGATTTTATCAAAACTTCAACAGGAAAAATAAAACCAGCGGCAACTTTACCAGTTACTTTGGTAATGCTCGAAGCCATAAAAGACCATTATTACAAAACTGGAAGAATGGTTGGGATGAAACCTGCTGGTGGAATATCCAATTCAAAATTGGCTTTACAGTATTTAGTTATGGTGAAAGAAACACTAGGAGGAAAATGGCTTTCCAACGAATGGTTTCGTTTTGGAGCGAGTTCACTTGCCAATGATGTGTTGATGCAAATTGCTAAGCAAACCCAAGGAAATTACCAGTCAAAAGATTATTTTTCAATAGATTAATTTAAGAAAATGGCAAAGAAAAAAGCAAAAGAAATAGAATTAGACCTTTCTTCCAATTGGGATTACGCTCCTTCGATGGAAAGTACAGGCCACATTCAACTTAAAAAGAAATACGACCTTTTCATTGGTGGTAAATTTGTGAAACCAAAATCAGGAGTGTATTTCGACACCATAAACCCTGCCACTGAAGAAGTCTTGGCACAGGTTGCTGAAGCCAACGAGGCAGATGTAGATGCCGCTGTTAAAGCCGCAAGAAAGGCATATGATACGGTTTGGAGTAAATTATCTGGAAAAGAAAGGGGTAAATACATTTATAGAATTGCAAGATTAATTCAAGAAAGAGCAAGAGAGTTCTCGGTAATTGAATCACTTGACGGTGGAAAAACCATTAGAGAATCAAGAGACATTGACATTCCATTGGCGGCTGCACATTTTTTCTATTATGCAGGATGGGCAGATAAATTAGATTATGCATTTCCCAACAGAAACCCACAATCAATTGGTGTGGCGGGTCAAATTACACCTTGGAACTTTCCAATGTTGATGATTGCTTGGAAAATTGCTCCTGCTTTAGCAACTGGTAACACTGTAGTTTTAAAACCTGCTGAAACAACTTCGCTTACCGCTTTGAAATTGGCAGAACTTTTTCAAGATGCAGGTTTACCTGATGGTGTGGTAAATATCGTAACAGGTTATGGACAAACTGGTTCGCACATTGTGAACCATCCAGATGTAGATAAAATTGCTTTTACAGGTTCGACTGGTGTAGGAAAATTGATTATGAAGTCGATTGCCAACACAAACAAAAAATCCACTATGGAACTAGGTGGAAAAGCGGCAAACATTATCATGGAAGATGCTCCATTAGACCAAGCAGTTGAAGGAGTAATCAACGGTATTTTCTTCAATCAAGGACATGTTTGTTGCGCTGGAAGTCGATTGTTTATTCAAGAATCTGTTTATGATATTGTAATGCGTAAATTGAAAGATAGAATGCAAGCTTTAGTTGTTGGAAATCCATTAGATAAAAACACTGACATTGGAGCCATCAACTCAAAAAAGCAACTAGACACGATAAAAAAATACATCAAAATAGGGAAAGAAGAAGGTGCAGAAATATATCAACCTAATTGTACGCTACCCAAAAAAGGATACTGGATTCCTCCAACACTTTTTACCAATGTAGCGCAATCGAGTACAATTGTAAAAGAAGAAATTTTTGGACCAGTATTGGCGATTCAAACTTTTAGAACTGTAGATGAAGTTATTTCTAAAGCCAACAACACCCCTTATGGTTTATCAGCAGGAGTTTGGAGTGACAAAGGGTCAAAAGTTTTTAACCTAACTTCTCAAATGAGAGCAGGAGTTGTATGGGGAAATACTTATAACAAATTTGATCCTACTTCTCCTTTTGGTGGATATAAAGAAAGTGGACACGGAAGAGAAGGCGGGCTTCAAGGTTTGGAGGCTTATTTGAAGTTTAATGCATAATGTTTGAAGTTCGGGGTTTGGAGTTTGAGGTTAACATTTGTTGAAAGTTAAACGTTAAACGTTGAAGGTTTACTTTTTTGACAAAAAATACTAATCACTAAAAAAAATAAAATGAAATATATCAATTACAAAAACTTAATGATCCTACTATTAAGTATTCATTTTTCAAATAAAGTGCTAGGTTTAGATTTTGAAGCCAAATCTAATATAAAAAAGGTTACTGTTTTTTCTTTAGGAGCAACAGTTACTCATGAAATAGATGTGTCATTACCTGAGGGACAAAGTAATATCATTCTAAAAAACGTGTCTTCTTATGCAATAGAAAACTCAATTCAATTATTAGATGAAGATATTACACTAATTAATGTAAAACTGATTAAAAAGTTTTCTAAGGAAGAAGTTCAAAGGCTTAAAGACGAGAAAGACTCTTATCTTTTTCAATTAGAAGCAACAGAGAAATTGCTTTTAAATTCCAATCAATTTAAAGTTGTAAATGATTTTAAAGAATTATTATCTTACTATGATACTAAAGTAACTTCCTTTAAATCAAGAATTAGAAAAATTGAAAGTGATTTAGAAAAAGACTCTCTCAACACCTTAGAGCCTTATTTCATTTTTATAGTTTCAACAAATAACAGCATCAAAAAGAAGTTGCGATTAAAGTATGTAACTGGTTCAGCAGCATGGGTTCCTGAATATGAAGTTTTTGTAGATGATTTATCTAAAGATATTAAATTAAAATATATTGCTAAAATAATGAATAAAACAGGAGAAGATTGGAATGATGTTGAGGTTGAACTTTCTTTTAATTCTCCTTTTGACAAAACTAGTTCAATCCCTAAAGTAGAACCTTTTTATTTAGGAGGTAAAAGTCAAGATTACGGTCAAGAAAACTCATTTCTTCCCTTTCCTTATGAATCAAATGATTTAGATATTTTAAAAATTAGCGGAGTAGAATATGAAGAATTCAATGCTCCTTCAACTACAGAATTATTACAAATTGAAGGAATAAACTCTATACCTTCTAATGGTGGAATTTATAAATATGATGTCTTTTCGAAGACTCTTGAAACTATTTATATGTGGTATTCTTTCCCTTCAATAGAAGAAAATCCTTATTTAGTTGCAAGAGTAATTAATTGGAACAAACTTCCCATAGCTGATGGAGATGCTAAAATTTATTACCAAGGCAATAATATAGGAGATTCCTATATCTCAATAGAAGGATTGCCTGATACTTTGGATATTCCAATTGGGCAAAATAAAGAAGTAATTGTTCAAAGAAATCCAATTGGCAATAAGACTTTTACCAAGGAGTCTAATAATAAAGTTAAAGAAACTATTTATTACGATTATGTTATTAAAAGTAATAGAAACGAGAGCGTAAAAGTTAAAATATTTGATCAAATTCCAGTAAGTCAATCCAACCGAGCAAAAGTTTCCTTATTAGAAAAATCAAATGCGGTTTACAATGATGAAAATGGAATTTTAGTATGGCAAATTGATGAATTGACTAAAAATAAAGAACAATCTAAAACTTTGGGTTTTGAAGTAGAATATGAAAAAAACTACAGAAGTTCGCTTTTTGGATCTAGTAATAAGTCCAATTTTTACAGCCAAAACTATAGTTTTATTGGAGGAAGCAGTAAAAAAGTAAGAGCAAAATTTTAATTATAATATTAAAAATAATAATTTAAAAGAATTATCTAATTGAAATAAAATGAAAAGAATAGAAATATTGAAAACTTACAAAATATATATCGGTGGCGCTTTTCCGAGAACAGAATCGGGAAGATATTACCAGCCATTAGCAAATAAAAAACCTTTGGGTAATATTTGTTTATCGTCAAGAAAAGATGTTAGAAATGCTGTTGTTGCCGCTAGAGGTGCGCAAACTGGATGGGCAGAAAAATCTGCATACAATAGAAGTCAAATTTTGTATAGAATTGCAGAAATTCTTGAAGGCAGAAGGTCACAATTTCAAAGTGAATTAGAACTTCAAGGCATCACAAAAGTTACCGCTGAAAAAGAAATTGATGCTTCTATTGATCGACTAATTTATTATGCGGGTTGGTGTGATAAATATACTCAAGTATTCGGATCTATAAATCCTGTTGCAAGTAGTCACTTTAATTTTTCTACATATGAACCCACGGGTGTAGTTGGCATTATAGCTTCTGAAGAAAGTTCTCTTTTGGGACTTATTTCTATGATTGCTCCTGTAATTGCTGGAGGAAATACTTGTGTCGTTCTTGCTTCTGAGAGCAAACCATTATGTGCTGTAACTTTCTCTGAGGTTTTGGCGACTAGTGATGTTCCAGGTGGCGTAGTAAATATCCTAACAGGAAATACAAAAGAACTTTTAGAACATTTTGCTTCTCACATGGATGTAAATGCAGTGGTATATTGCAGAAACAATAAAGACGAAATAAATCAATTGAGATTATTAGCGGTTGATAATCTTAAAAGAATCACCATAAAAGATAATGTGAACTGGGATGATGAAAAAGTTGAAAATCCTTACGAAATTTTGAATTTTATGGAAGTAAAAACTACTTGGCATCCTATTGAATCTATTTCTGCTGCAGGAAGTGGATATTAATTGAAATGCTATTCAAAAATGGTTTTGAGCACCTCATGAGACTGAAAAGTATTGGTTTTGAACCCCAATTGAACTTCATAATAGGTGACCAATCCATCTAATAGTTCAAATCTTCATCTAGTTCTTTAACATGAAAACTACTTGGATATTCGTTCTTATTGGGTGTTACCAATAATTCATTCAAATATTGTCCATATCCAAACATCGGTATTATTTTGTAAATACCAATTTTTGTGTTTCTATACGCTCACCATTTTTGAGCAAGTGGATTAAATACACGCCTTGGTCTTCTGTAAAAAACTCAGAATAAGCAGAAAGGTTGTTCAAAGGGAAGGTTTTTATAAGTTTGCCTTGTAGGTCTGCTATGTGGACTTCGTAAACCTCTTTCTGTCCATTACTAAATTGATTAGAATTAAAGAGAGTAAATGCGGTTGTTCCTGTTGTGGGATTGGGGTAAATTTTAAAACTTACAGGAGATAACTCATCTACATTAAGGAAATAATCGCATACATTTTGAATTATGGTGTGTTCTAAAAAACTATCATCTGAGTAGCAAGCTAACCATGATCCACCATCAAAATTTGAGTCAAAGCCATAAAAATATTCTGATGGAATCATATTTCGTTTTGGTCCCATTTTTTCAAAAATAGTGTCTGAATAAGAATTAGAAATTATTGTGAGGTTTTCGTCTGTTTTCGAGTATTCTACTAATATCCATTTCAATGTTTCTCCATTGATAATTCTACTTCCAGTATCAAGGACAGTGGATATACCTGATGTATGGTTTTGATAAACAAAGTATGGATCGGCAAATGGATCATGAAATTCCCAAGTATCACCTATAGATGCGTTAAAGTTAACAATTGTATCATCAGCTGGAATCCAGTTTATTGAATCTTTAGAAAACTCAGGTTGTTTAAAGTATATGACATCGTCATAGAAAGCAAATTCATAATCATCCAATAGGTCATACGAAGGAAAAAAGGTAGCTCCATTTTCCATTGGAGAATGACTAAAACTATAGGAGTCATAATAAAACTGCCCATTGGAAGAGATATTAGTAGCGTTGACAGATTTAGCAACTATTCTTTTTAAATATGAAGGTGAAGTACCTAATGTTACTGTTTTTTGACCTTCTGTTAAATATGTCCAAATAGCAACTTGCTCAGACCAGATATAATTGTTTTGTGAGTAAATATTCTTAATAAACAGGAATGTAATGATTAAAAAAAGGAATTTCATAACGGTGTAGTTTTGATTTTTATAATATAGATTTATTTTGTCAATACCAATTTTTGAGTTTCTATGCGTTCTCCGTTTTTAAGCAAATGCACTAGGTATATACCTTGGTCAATATTAGACATTTCATATTCTAAAACAATATTGTTTATAGTTAGTATTTCTATTTGCTTACCTTGTATGTCGGTGATATAGATACTGTAGGTGTTGCTGATTTCAACTAAGGAAGATAAATCTATGGTGACTTTTCCATTACTTGGATTAGGATAAAGTTTCATATTGTGGGTTTCTTCTTTTTTCCACTCCGAAATACCACTGGTACAATTGGCAACTTCGCAACCCAAACTATCTACCACTACAAACCATGCATCTACACTTTCCGTAGGAACGCCTGGCGTGGGGTAAGACAAACCTGCCATAAAGATAAAATCTGGATTAGGAGGATATGCTGATACGTGGTAAATGATATCACGAAATAACCTTTTTTCATGTTTATTTATCCAAAGAATATCTAAATCTGAATTTATTTCGCATAAGAATGAACAATTGTAAGGAATGTCCCATTCCCCAACCAAATAAATTTTTCCTGAGGTATTATAATAAGGTTTGGCGCTTAAAGAAAAATAATCAGTTTTATTATTAGGGCTCAAATCATTCAAAGTATCTTTTAGGATGACACCACCAGAAGACAATTTAACCAAATAAGATTGATCAATGTTATTTACTACTTGACTTCCATAACAAAGCACTTCACCATTGGGCATTTCAGATGCAGATAGATAGACTGGATTAGTTAGTCCATCTCCAATGGTTCTGCTCCATTCTGTATCCCCTAAATGATCCAATTTATAAACTCGTGTTTGGTTTATGGAACCATTTAATTGTGAAAAGGTGGATAGTAAAAATCCACCATCTTGGGTGCTACTAAAAGAAAGGGTTTGTAAGTTTAAATTGGGAAATGTTTTACTCCAAATTTCTGCACCACTGGTATCTATGGCAAAGACAAAAACATACGACAAATTTGGCGATACTCCTGAAATTGGGTTGTAACAACGTCCTGCAAGAATTAACAAAGAATCATGTTCTATCACATGCGAAATGCTTACTTTTTCTTCCGATGGGTATAATCTTTTTTCCCATTTTTTAATGCCTAAAGTATCTAATTTTAAAACATAACCATAAGTAGTGTCGCTGTCATAATAGGCAGTATCTTTAAAACCTCCAATATAAAAAGCATCATCCTTAAGAACAATGGATTTTCCTGGACCATAAATTCTCCCTGTATCTATAATAATATGACTTTCTTCTGTTTCAAAATTGTTATCATATCTTTTTAAATGATAAGTTCCATAACCATGATTTGTCCAAAGTGTGTCTTGCACTAACATGCCTCCATATAATGTATCTCCTTTCCAATGAAATACAGTAGCAAACTCCTCACTATTGGGAATCACATCCAATTTATTCAAATACTGTCCATATCCAGACATAAAAACACAGGTGGCAATTGCCACCTGTGTAAGTATATGTTTGATTATTTTGAACATGGATGTTATTTTGTTAATACCAATTTTTGAGTTTCTATGCGTTCTCCGTTTTTAAGTAAATGCACTAAATACACACCTTGGTCTTCTGTAAGAAACTCATAATACGCAGAAAGGTTGCTCAAAGGTATGATTTTTATGAGTTTACCTTGCATATCCGTTATAAATAATTCATAATAATCATTGGCAATATCTATGTTTTTCAATTCGAAGTTTACCAAACCAGCAGTAGGATTAGGCATCATCAAAAGTGTAGATGGGTTTTCTTCCAACAAAATAGACTCCACCTCATCTGGGGTCATGTTTTTTGGAAAAAATACTTCATATCCTATCAACTCTCTGTAATTGCCACTTACAAACCCAAGTATGGCTTGCGCATTGGGCGCTACGGTAAGGTTTGACCTAGATATCTCTGACAATTGCAATAATTCTCGCTGACTCATATCAAAATAAGATCCGGGTCTATTTTTAATTTGAAGCATCATTTCATGAAAATCACAAAACCCTTTGATGTTTATCGCTTTTTCAGAATAAGGATCTATAGATTCAATTGCATCGGCTTGGGTTCTCAAAACAGAAATATGTCCTTTAGCTTTTACAGTATCTCTATTTATTTCCAATGGCACTAAGGCACAAATGGCTTCCATGGAGCCTTCTTGCTCAAGAAAAACTACTGCACTATCCACCCAATTGGTGTCTAGATAGATTCTTACTACATCATCTATCGTATTCAATCGTTCTGTATTTTTAGCTCTTATCTCTAATTCGAGTATAGTTCTTTCAGAAATTCCGGTTTGTGCGGCATTGATTTGATTTCTGATGCCATTAGGCAAGTTCATATTGTCTATCGTATTTTTTACATCAGCACTCACAGGCGAATTGGCAATTACTACTTCTTTTACATGTCCATGAGGCACATTCCCTTTGTTCAAGTAATCATTCAGAACTCTATCGCTCAAATAAGGAGATGCTTGCATCAATGTATTTTTTAATACGCCTGTACTCTGCGTAGCAATAGCATCTATCAAAGTTTGGTCCTCTCCACTTGCAAGAATAGTTTTCAATTGTGCGATTTCGGTTTTGGTGTCGCCTACTTTCTTTTTAAGATCATTTACTTTGGGTCCCACTCCTCCACCTATAGGAATGATTTCAGAAATACAAAAGTTATCATTACCTGAAAAACTCATATATCCTCCTAAATTATGACAAGATGGATTAACCGAACCCGTTTTAGCCACATAGTTTAAGTTAAAAGGATCAGAAGGATTAAGAGGCGAAGAAATATCTGTTGTGACAGAGTATATTTGTGATTTATTAAGCGCATCGCACGTAGTTCCTGTAAAGACATTGTTGGCGGGTGTTCCTGCTGTTCCTATTCGATTTATCTCCCCACTATAATGGTTAAAATCAATTCTTCCAGAAACAAGTTTATTGATATCGTTGCAATCAAATCTAAGTGCACTGTTGTTAAAGGCTGTTTGCACTCCGTAGAATTTATTTTCCATATCGTTATTATAGATTTGACCACTAGTTACAGAAGAAGAATTACTGGTAAAAATATTTATTGACTTAGTAACGCTAAAGTTTGTAAAATTATTTTCTTGAATTTTGTAACCGTAAGCACCTACTGTGTGAATACCAAAAGTAAAATCTATAGAGTTTTTGGGTCTAGTTCTTATTTCATTATTGTGAATTTCAGCATAATTACCAGCTTCTAAAACAATTCCATTTACATTTTCAAAGAAATCATTATACCTTATTACTACATCTGCTCTACCAGAACCAGAACCTACTCTAACAGCATCTGCCAAATGTATAAACTTATTTCCTGTATTAGGAACAGGTTGTCCAGTATGGACAGAGATAAATCCATCCAATTTGTAATTGGCATCTAAACTTACAATTCCTCTACCTTTTTTATTCATTGGTACAGCTTGAGGATTAATATGTCTAGTATTTTCAAAAGTATTGTTTCTAATAACAATTCCATTTACATCAAACATTGAAATAAATGCATCTAGATCAATCCCAACTGGACTATTGTGTGGTGAATTAGAAGTAAATGTAGAATTGATGATAAAACTTTTGTTAGCTACTTCATTAGGTTGATTTTGTACGTAAAAATTGTGATAAGATAAAAATTCTATTCCTTTTTTACAATTCAAAAAAGTAGCGTTATTTACCCAAACGATACCTCCTGTTTTGGACCAATCTTGATTACCATTATTGTCAACAGCAATAGTCCTCACCCCTCTATAGGCTCTTTCTATACTGGAGTTGTTGAGGTGTACAAACCCTTGATTGGTGCTGTTTTGATTAGCGTATCTATTTCCATGAACATCTATACCTCCCCAAAGTTCATTTTCACATAGCGAAGTGATATATCCATTCATAACTATCAATTCAGAACCTGGCTCTACAATAAACCTAGCACTTGGGGACATATAAACAGTACAGTTTATTGTTAATCTAGAATTATTACTAATAATAACATTATCTGGGACTATTTGAGTTTGGTTCCAAATGGTGTTCTCAGAGATTATGGTTTCTTGATTTTCAAAATCTGTACATTGCTCTATCAAAACCCTTCCATTACCATTTGACAAATATTGTCTCATTGCAGCAATTTGAAGAGGCGAAAAATATCTTCTACACATATTATAACCCATGATATTGTTGCTTGTAGGAGTACTTACACTACATGGAATAAAACCACCAATATCAACGCTAGATAAATCTGGAAACTGTGGAGAACCTCCTCCTTCATGTGTGTGACTAAGCGAGAGGTTATGTCCTATTTCATGAGCCAATAGTTGTGTTGTTGCCCATTCGGGTAGACCAGTATAAGTGTATGAAAACATCATGTTTACCCAATTATTTGGTGGCCCTGCACCACCTTCAGTTTGATTTAAGGATTCTCCTCCTGTCCAGAAAACATGTATATGTGTCGGGTCTGATTGTCCATAAGTTAGATAATTATCATTTGATGTATTTAAATCCTTTTCTATCAAAAGATTAATATTTGTTGAATTATCGAAATCAATATTAGAATAATTTGCTACACGTATCGAAGAAATATTTGTAGTGCCATTGTAACTAACACTACCGTCAATATAATCTAAACTATGAACAACACCGTTTGCATCTGTTACATTTACCGCTCTTATTCTTTCATTTTGATTTGGATTAACTTGTCCTAAAAATTGAAACTCTATTTCCACTAACTGACTTTGTGGCGTAGTTCCTGTAATATGGTCAATTGCCGCAATAATAGAATAATTAAATGATTCATCAAAACGTCTATTCCAGCCGTTGTAATCTACAACATAAACAATATCTTCATCATCTAAAATAAATTGTATTCGACTATCTTTCACTTCTTGTTCTGGAGGTAATACCGGAAGTGTAGGGTCGTCCAAAAACCTATAAAATGAGTTTATATTTGCAACCATATCTTTCAAAGCCTGTCTTGTTGTAGCGTCATCAATAAAATTCTGTGGATCTGTCGTGGATTTTTGTAAAATATGAAACTTTAATCTCACATTTAATATCGGTGAAGCTTCATTATGGATGGGGCTTACCTTAAAATCCTCCAAAACCCCACAGTTTTGTTGGGTAAAATTTGTGTTCAATATCAATGAACACAGTAATAAATACATCAGTTTTTTCATAATAATAGTTTTAAAGTTTATGTAAATATATAAAAATATCATTTATGATACCTTTTGTGGTAATTAATTTAAATTAATTGCAATGATTGTCAGATTTAGAATATATAAAAGAAATAGGTGACAAAATTGTCTCAATTCGAAAAGAAAAGAATCTTTCGTCTTTGGAACTTTCTTTTTTATGCGAAATGGAAAAACCTAATTTAATAAGAATTGAAAAAGGTAGAACTAATCCTACGATAAAAACATTACTAAAAATTTGTAAAGCACTCCAAGTAGATTTAAAAGAGATTATTCCTTAAATATTTTTTAATGCTCACTCAAAAACTGTTTTAAGAATTTCGTGAGACTGAAAAGTGTTGGTTTTTAGGCCCAATTGTACTTCATAATAAGTTACCAATCCATCTAACAATTCAAATCTAGATTTTTTGTTTAAAAGATTGTTTTCAAAGCCATTAGTCAAAGCATTGGATAAACTTTCTGAAGTTATTTTATTTAAGTGTAAAGGCGATCCTGAATTTTCATTTTCAAACACACCTTCTTCCAAATTAAAAAGTACGTCACTTTTATGAATTGATTTTAGTGGATAAAACCCTAAAAATAATGAGAGCTCTAGTAGAAATGAGATGTGAAAATTGGAATCAAATCTATTTTCATCCAAAGTTTTGATATTGCTCAAAATAAAATGATACAAAGGAAAATTGGGTTCTTCCTCTATAATGGATTTATTGAGAATTTCACTCAAGAATAAGGCTATAGTCGTTTTGCGAATATCAGAATATATTTGATTTCTCAACTGAATAGGCGCAACATTATAACAGGTATTAAGGTTCTTTTGTGGTTGAAAATTTGAAATGATTTCTATCTCATTCAACGGCTGAAGCAAGCCAATCATTTTACTCTTTTTAGTTTTTACGCCTTTAAGAACAAAACTTTGCTTTCCATATTCAAGCGTATAAAACCTTCCAATGACACTACTTTCGGAGTAGTTGATATGACCAAGATAAATTCCTCTTATTACTTGACGCATCTGTCAAGTGATTATTTCAGTTTTCTTGCAACTTCTACCTCTTCAAACGCTTCAATTACATCGCCTACTTGCATATCATTGAATTTATCTACATTCAATCCACATTCGTAGTTGTGCGTAACCTCTTTCACATCATCTTTGAATCGTTTCAATGAACCTAGTTTACCAGTATGAATTACAATTCCATCTCTAATAACACGGATTTGGCTATTTCTAGTAATCTTACCTTCAGTAACGAATCCACCAGCAATCGTCCCCACTTTGGTAATTGTAAATACATCTCTTACTTCACAAGTACCCGTGATTTCTTCTTTCACATCTGGAGAAAGCATTCCTTCCATCGCTTCTTTGATTTCCTCAATCGCCTTATAGATAATAGAATACATTCTGATATCAATTTCTTCTTTTTCTGCAAGTTTTCTAGCGCCTACTGAAGGTCTTACTTGGAATCCAATGATAATCGCATCAGAAGCAGTAGCAAGAAGTACGTCAGATTCAGTAATTTGTCCTACACCTTTGTGAATTACATTGATTTGAATTTCATCCGTTGATAATTTCAACATAGAATCTGCTAATGCTTCAACAGAACCATCCACATCTCCTTTAATAATTAAGTTCAATTCTTTGAAATCTCCAAGCGCAAGTCTTCTTCCGATTTCTTCAAGAGTAATGTGTTTAGTAGTTCTAAGTCCTTGCTCTCTTTGAAGTTGTTGTCTTTTGTTAACAATAGATTTTGCTTCTCTTTCATCCAACATTACATTGAATCTGTCACCAGCATTAGAAGAACCTTGCATCCCTAAAATAGAAACTGGTTTTGCTGGACCTGCCTCTTTTACAACTACTCCATGTTCGTCATGCATCACTTTCACACGACCATATTGAGTACCAGCAATAATTACATCTCCTACTTTTAACGTTCCTTTTTCAACCAATAAAGTAGTAACATAACCTCTACCTTTATCAAGTGTAGATTCTATAACTGTACCTACAGCACTTCTATTAGGATTTGCTTTAAGTTCAAGTATTTCGGCTTCTAAAAGTACTTTTTCAAGTAATTCTTCTACACCTACTCCTGTTTTTGCAGAAATTTCTTGAGTTTGGAATTTTCCTCCCCACTCTTCAACAAGAATGTTCATTCCTGAAAGTTGTTCTCTTAATTTATCAGCATTTGCTCCTGGTTTGTCAATTTTATTGAAAGCGAAAACCATTGGAACACCAGCCGCTTGAGCGTGATTGATTGCTTCTTTTGTTTGAGGCATCACGTCATCATCGGCAGCAATAATAATAATTGCAATATCAGTAACTTGAGCACCTCTGGCTCTCATCGCAGTAAACGCTTCGTGACCTGGTGTATCTAAGAATGTGATTTTTCTACCGCTTTCTCCAGTTACACTATAAGCTCCAATATGTTGGGTAATTCCCCCTGCTTCACCTGTTGTAACATCTGATTTTCTAATAAAATCCAGTAAAGATGTTTTTCCGTGATCTACGTGACCCATTACAGTCACAATTGGAGATCTTTCAATTAAATCTTCTGCGTTGTCTTCTTCTTCGTGTATAGATTCAGTGACATCAGCACTCACCCACTCTACTTCAAATCCATATTCTTCGGCTACCATTGCTAGTGTTTCTGCATCTAGCCTTTGGTTGATAGACGCAAAAATTCCAATAGACATCAAAGTACCGATAATTGCTGTTGGGGATTGTCCCATCATCGTTGCTAATTCCGAAACTGTTACAAACTCGGTCAACTTAAGTGTACCTTGCTCCATTTCGGCTTGCATAGCCTCAGCTTCCCTTTGATTCGCTCTGTTCTGTCTTTTATCTTTTCGAAGTTTAACTCCTTTGTTTTTTGTTTTATTACTTAATCTAGCAAGTGTTTCTTGAATTTCTTTTTTGATAGCTTCATCAGAAATCTCCGGTTTTGGAGCGGCTTCTTTTTTGGCTTTTTTGAAATCTTGAGTCGCTTTATTCCCTACTTCATTAACGTTAACTTTTTTGATACGTTTACGTTTTTTACGTTCTGCATTTTCAGCTCTTTCTTTATTTTTCTTTTCTTTTGCTTTATCTACAGGCAATTCAATTGTTCTCAAAACTGTCACACCAGAAAGCTTATCTGCTTTGGCTTTGATTGTTTGAATTTCTAAAGGCGGAATTTTTTGTTCTTTCTCTTCCTCTTTTGGTTTTTCGACTACTTTTTCGACAGGTTTTTCGGCAACTTTTGGCTCAACTTTTTTAGCCTCTTCTTTTGCCTTGTCTTTAATCTCTTGTCTTGCTTTTTCAGCATCTTGCTTGGCAGTTGTTTTACTTTTACCTCTTCTTTCGTTGGTTAATTCTATTTTACCAACAACTGATGGGCCAGTCAGTTTACCTGCTTTCGCTTTTATTGTTTCATCTTTATCAGACGCTTCTTCTATAATAACTTCCTTAGGCTCGGGTGCTTTAGGAACTTCTTCTTTTTTCACCTCAACCTTTGGTTCTTCTTTTGTTTTTTCAACAACTATGTCTTTCTTAGCAGGAACTGGAGTTTCAACGACAGGTTCTTCCTTTTTCTCAACTACTTCTTCCTTTACTTCTTCAACTTTAGGCAAAGCAGCTTCTTCTTTCTTCTCTTTTTTCTCAATTCTTACTTCGTCAATTTTTTCTTTGACAGATTTTTCACTTGAAAATTCCTGAAGAAGTAGATCATACATATCTTGCTCAATCTTTGTATTTGGGCTCGATTCAATCTCTTTTCCTTTGGAACTCAAGTAATCAACGATGGTTGAAGTACCAACGTTAAACTCTCTAGCTACCTTACTTAATCTTCTTACTATAGACATTAATTGTTCTTTATAATTTGCAATATTACGAAATCCCTTTTTAATAGGGAAATCTCTTCTAAAAAAGATATTTACGATATGATGTAAATATCAAAAAGTGGATGAGCATTATTCTTGAAATTGACTTCTCAAAAATAATACTTTTAACCTTTTTAGAGCTCTAGAATATAGAGCTCTAAGGTTAAATATTTATTATATTATTCGAATTCTTCTCTTAATACTCTGTAAATTTCAGCAATGGTTTCTTCTTCTAAATCAGTTCTTTTCACCAATTCTTCTGGAGTTAATTCCAATACAGATTTTGCCGTATCGCAACCTACTGCTTTCAATTCATCAATGATCCAATCATCGATTTCATCAGTAAATTCATCCAAATCTACATCATCGATATCTTCGGCTCCTTCTCTATACACGTCTATTTCGTAGCCACATAATTTTGAAGCCAATTTGATATTGTGACCACCTTTACCAATTGCCAAAGAAACTTGATCTGGTTTTAAATAAACATTCACTCTGCTTTCTTCCTCAAACAATTCCATAGAAACTATTTTTGCAGGGCTCAAAGCTCTTTGAATTAATAATTGTGGATTTGATGTCCAGTTGATAACGTCAATATTTTCATTTCTCAACTCTCTAACGATTCCATGAATTCTAGAACCTTTCATTCCCACACAAGCACCAACTGGATCTATTCTATCATCATAAGATTCCACAGCAACTTTAGCTCTTTCACCTGGTTCTCTAACAATTTTCTTAATCGTAATCAAACCATCAAAAACTTCAGGAACTTCTAATTCAAACAATCTTTCTAAGAATGCAGGATTTGTTCTTGAAAGCACAATCACCGGTGAACCATTTTTTACTACTACATCAGAAACGACTGCTCTAATAGTATCTCCTTTTTTGAAAAAATCTGAAGGAATTTGTTCGTGTTTTGGTAAAACCAATTCGTTTCCTTCATCATCTAAAACTAAAATCTCTCTTTTCCAAATTTGGTAAACCTCACCAGTTACGATTTCTCCTACTCTATCTTTATAAACAGAAATGATGTTTTCTTTTTCAAGCTCCATCAATTTGGCAGCCAAATTTTGTCTTAAAGACAAGATGTTTCTTCTTCCAAAGTTTTCCATTTTAATTTCCTCAGAAACTTCTTCTCCAATTTCAAAATCTGGTTCGATTTTTATCGCTTGACTGTATTCGATTTCTAAAGCATCATCTTCTACCATTCCATCTTCTACAATGGTTCTGTTGAGCCAAATTTCCAAATCGCCTTTATCAGGATTGATAATAATATCTACATTCTCATCTGTTCCAAAACGTTTTTTAAGAGTCGCTCTAAAAACATCTTCTAGCATACTCATCATCGTCACACGGTCGATGTTTCTCATTTCTTTGAACTCAGAGAATGATTCTATTAGTTCTATTGCATTCATTGTTACTTATTTAATTAAACTATATGATTATTTTAAATTCTTTATTTTCCCAAAGTCTATTACGCGCTTCACTTCTTTGATATCATCCCAAAGCAATACGTTTTCTTTCTTTACCAATATTTTTTTCTTTTTACCTTCTTCTTTCTCTTTGTGTTCGGATTCTATTACCAATTGATGATCATCAAAAGACAAAAGAACACCCTCTATACTTCCGTGCTCCAAGATGGCTCTAACGGTTCTTCCTTTATTTTTTTCAAACTGCTCTTTTACTCTGAGCGGCTTGTCCATCCCCGCTGAAGAAACAGAAAGTGAAAAATCTTGTACTTCTCTATCGAGGTTATGTTCGATATTTCTGCTCACGCTTACACATTCATTAATTGCTACGCCACTTCCCATTTTATCTAATTCCACAAGGATATCATTGGCTGGTGAAATTGAAATTTCCACAATGAAAATTCCGCAATCCAATTCGTCAATTCTTTCTTGCGCTAAAGCTCTTACAGTTTCTTTTTTTATCATTTTATTGGTACAAAAAGAGGGGACTTGCGTCCCCTCTCATTCATTAAATCTATATGTTAGATAGTGCAAATATAAAACAATTTTTGAAAATATAAACATTTCGGTCAAGTTTTTTAAAATAACAACTCAAATATCAGTACGTTTGTGGTCAAAGATTCACTTAATCAACCAATACTAACTTATGGAATTCGAACTTAAAGACCAGCCTTATATTCAATTGAATAATTTACTAAAAACACTACATCTTGTTGGGACAGGAGGTGAAGCCAAAATCAGAATTTTAGAAGGTGAAGTTGTGGTAAACGAAGAAGTTTGCCAAGTTATTCGAAAAAAAATTCAGAAGGGGGATGTTGTTCTTTTTGGAGCAATGGAAATTTTGGTGGTTTAAGGTTTTGAATCTTTTGTTGCATTATAACTAGATACAAGACATAAAGATTCAAGATTTTAAGACTTTTTTTTGTTCTAGTTTTTAAACAGCTATATTATACACTTTTATTAGTTCTTTGTATAAATAAAAATCCCTACTTCTCAAAATGAAAAGTAGGGATTTGATTAAATTATAGTTGAATTATACAATTCTATTTTTTAACAATTTTCTTAGAAATTAGCCCATTTTCAGTTTGCACTTGAATGAAATAAATTCCATTTGATAAATTTTGTAAATTGTAATCTAGCATTGTGCTATTGATGATTTTTGTTTCCAAAACTTGTCCCATTGTATTGGTCAAAATAATTGTTTGTCCAAACAAAGTCTCTGGAAGCGTAACCTGAACCAATCCATTTGTTGGATTTGGATAAACACTTAAAAGTGCATTTACATCAACATTTGCTATAGAAGCACTTGAAATGGTCACGCAACTTGAAATTTCTGTACAACCGTTATCAGTAATTTCTACAGCGTAATTTCCATTGCTAGTTGCTGTAAAACTTTGACCAGTAGCTCCCGAAATTGGCGCATTTCCATTGTCGCAATCTACCCATTGGTAAGTTACTCCAGAAAGCGTTGCAGTAATAGTTTCATTAACAACTGAAGTCATAGTATTTAATGCAGGAAGTACATTTAAATTCACCATAACTGTAGAGTCACATCCATTCACTCCAACATTTGAATATACTTCTGTTCCAGTTGAATTAGAAGCATCATAAGTTGTTCCGTTAATCTCAATACTTTCATTATTACAAATAGTAGTATTGTTTGTGCCTACTAATTCAGGTACAATAGATACTGTTGCTGTTTGAGTCATAGTGAGCGTACAAGTAGAACTACAATTACTTACTCCTTCTTGCCAAGCCACATTTTCATCTATGTTTGAACTTAAAGTTCCGTCATAACCATTAACAGTAGCATCAGTAAGAACAGTACTTCCTGGTCCATCTTCAAACTGATAATATGCAACTAATCCAGATTCTGAGCCAGTTAAACATTCACTCATATTGTCTTGAATTTCAGTTACAGTTCTAACTCCATTCCAAATTCTAACCTCATCCATTCTTCCTGCAAATTCGTCAGAACCCCAAGGTGTATCACCTAATAAAACATTTCCAGTTCCATTATATGTAGAAGCAGTTACATCTGATTTTTCAAAAGCTCCATCCACATAAATGATTCTCTCTCCAGAACCTACATCGTAGGTTACTGCAAAATGGTGCCAATTATTATCTGTGTATGAATTATCTGTATCAAGATCGTTTCCAAAAAACGCAAAAGTAAACCTATTGTTACCTCTAAAACCTATATGCAATCCTTGGTTTGTGTTATTAGAACCCTGAGAAATAATGTGGTCTTGAGAATTTGTTGAACTTCTTTTTGCCCAAAATTCAATACTAAATGAATTCCCATTTAAATTGACACCTGGAATTGTTATTCTATTATCAATATCTCCCTGCATTTCTATTCCTAGTGAACGGGTTAAAGTGTTCTCGGCATAGACATTATAAGTTATGTCAGAAGAAATAGTTCCTGTGTTAAAAGAAATACCAGATCCGTCTCCAACTATAGGTCCTGCTATTACAGAATTGTCTGCATCATCTCTTAAATAATAACTTACTCCATCTTGAGAACTTCCTAAATCAATTGTTGTAGCACCTGAACCACATAAAACAGGATTCGAAGCGATTAAAGACTGATCAAAAAGGGAATTAATAGTTAAGTTAATGGTAATTATACTGTCACATCCATCAGCATTTTCGATAATACTTGTAAACGTTCCGCTAGAATTATAAAACATTCCATCTGGAGCTGTATAAGAACAAGCAGTGGAAACATTTAAAGTAGATGTAGAAGCAGCACATTGTCTGAAATAAGTAAAATCTCCATCTCCATCTCCAGAAATTAAATCTAAATCTCCATCATTGTCTAAATCAGCAAATGTAGGTCTAGAAGGTCCTGAATAAGAGTAATTCCCCGCAAAAGTTAAGTTAAAAGGATTCATTTGAGAAGCAGCGAAATCAGCAGCGATAGAAGACCCTATATTCTCATAGTAGTAAAAATTACCATCATAATGCCCAGATATTAAATCAAAATCTCCATCTCCATCTATATCAATAAAAGAAGGAGCGGAATTACCGAAATAGCCAACACTCGATAGATTGAAAGGATTAGTAGTAAGAGCAGCGAATGAGGGGGCAGAAGCCGAACCAATGTTTTCAAAGTAATAGAAATCACCAGTTAAATCACCAGTTATTAAATCTAAATCACCATCTCCATCAATGTCCACAAATGAGGGATTGCTTCTCCCACTATAATAACCACCAGTTATTGGAGCAATATTAAAAGGGTTAGATACTGGAGCAGCAAATGCAGGGGCAGTTGGAGAGCCTATATTTTCTAAATAATTAATATTCCCATTAAAATCCCCATAAACAATATCCATATCTCCATCTCCATCTATATCCACAAAGGTTGGAGAAAAATATTCACTATAATTATTATTTCCAGTGATGCCAAAAGGGTTAATAACTGGAGCAGCAAAAATTGGATTTGCTGCAGTGCCTATATTTTCATAATACTTAAAGCGATTTTCTCCTGTGTAAGTATATGTATAATAATCATAATAATAATCACCAGTAAGCATATCCAAATCCCCATCGCCATCAATATCTGCAAAGGTTGGAGTTGAATTATAATTACCCCCCAAACCAACAATATTAAAAGGATTGACTTGTTTATCAACAAACCCTACTTGGGCGTTTGCCGATTGAACAAAAGCAAAAGATCCAACCACTACACTTGCCGCAGCAGTAGAGAGTCTCAAAGTGGTATTCAACACCGTTAACTTTTCGTGCAGCTTTGCAATGTTTTTTTGCAAAATATGCTGACGTCTGACATTCTTGTTTGCCAAACGTAAATTCACTAACTTTCTACGGTATTTGTTATAAATACGCAACAAATTGTTGTAATGGTAAATGTTTCTTTTCATAAATAAAGATTTAAATTAGGTGCTAAAAATATGAAAATATTTAACACTACAAATTAAAATTACTTTAACTATATGATATATTACATAGAAAAAGGTGAAATTTGGATTCTTCTACTGAGATTCTTCCTTTCTTGCCCAATAAGTAGTATCAGGAGTAGCCAACGAATATTTATGAATATCATCTTTTGTATTAAGAATATTGGGGCGAATCATATTTTCCAAAACAATTACTTCGTAAATTTCATCTACACTTGTTTCGTATATAATTTCACCCACTTCTGCGTTAGTTGGCATATGAATGATTTTGATTCCTGAAAAATTTGCCTTATCAGAAAAAGACAGTTTTGCAAAAGTACTAGAGTTTTTTCTTAATTTAGAAAACCCTATAAATGCAAAATCTCCGTGAAAAGACAATCCTCTACAAAAGCCATCAAACTTTTTTAATGTTTGATAAGATTTATTTTCTAAATCTACTTTTATAAATTCGCCTGAGGCAGATGTCAACAAATACAAATCGTTGTTATACATCTTAGGAGAATGAGGCATAGCAAGATTGTTTAATATAATTTCGTTTTTATCGACATCCATCAAAACACCTCCACTTATAATATTTTCCTTCCAACCTTGAGGAGTATTTGTGGTTCCTAAAGCGGTAACATATTTGGGTTTACCATCTAATATTACCATACCATTCAAATGACACAAATCTCCTGGAGTGATATCTTTGATGAAATAAGGTTTCCAAATTGGTGTAAAGTTATATTCTCCGTCTATTTTACAAATACAAGAAAATGATGTATTTACAGCATAAATACCATCATCGCCAAAAGCAATATCGTGCATATCTACTAAACCTGTATAATATGTTGTTCGCGGCAACCATAAACTATCATACGTATTTTGCTTGTTGGGATAATGAGTTGCTAGTTGTCTTGAATTTTGAAAAACAATCACTTCATCTTTCAAACTAACTACCATTTTATCTTCTTTTACTGCAATTCCCATAGGCTTAATAAACGACCTTGGTAGAGTAACAAGTCTCTCATTATCTGGATGAGGACTTATTAAAACTATCTTACCTGCTTGATAAGTGGATAATGCTATGGAACAATTAAGTTTGTTTAATAATTCTGGTACTTGTGGTGAGTATCTTGCTGAAAAAGGAGCTACAGAAGCGGAGACATTATTCATTTTTTTGTTTTTGTGATTGCTTCACAAATTTACTATTAAAAATCATTTCAACTAATTTTCACTATAAAAAACCCCAAAAGGGGTCCCAAACCTATAAGCCGGATTCTGTACTTACATTCATTACTTCCTGTGAGTTTCTACCATTTATCTAGTCCATACGTCACCGTATGGATCCATCAACCTACCCTCCAACAGAGCGAGTCACTCTTTGTCTTTGCCGAAGCTCAGACGTATTGGTTTACTTGGTCTTTCAGCACATAAGGTTTACCTAGCCACAATTGTCACCAACTATGCTGGTGGGCTCTTACCCCACCGTTTCACCTATCGCTCCGATTACTCGGGGCTGTTTACTTTCTGTTGCACTTGCTGTCTTTTGATTTGCATCAAAATCCTTCCTGTTAGGAAGTATGCTACTCTTTGCTGCCCGGACTTTCCTCTTTTTGCCAAATTGACAAACAGCGATAGAACGGTTTGGTAGTGCAAAATTAAACAATTAATATCGATCATTTGATAAAAAAAGTAAATGTTAACTTATTGACCATAATTAATTCCTTATTTTTGCCCTAATGAGATTCATTATCGGCATAACTATTATTTTATTCAGTTGGATTCATTCCTTCACTGCGCAAAACCTCACACCCAAAAATTTAAACGGAAAATGGGGCGCTATGGACGACCAAAAAAATTGGGTAATCAAACCTAAATTTGAGGAGATTAGAAAATTTACAGAAGGATTTGCTCCTGCAAAGAAAAAAGGAAAATGGGGTTTTATCAACGCTGCAGGAAAATGGACTGTAAAACCCATATATGAAGAGGCTTCCAACTTCAGTGATGGAATGGCTGGTGTTCAACAAAATGGGCTTTGGGGTTTTATCAACCCTGTTGGGGAATTAAAAATTCCTTTTGCTTTTTCAAAAACGTATGCTTTTAAAAATGGTATTGCCAATGTAATTTTACCGAATATGCTTCCTAGACAGTCTATTTTGATAGATGCTACGGGTAAGCAAATTGCCCCTCCTCATTTGTTTAGAACTGAAATCACACCGAATGTTTTTTTTATTGTGAGTCAAAAAGAAAATAAGGACAGTGTTTTTTGTTATGTAGATGCTCAAGGAAATAATATTTCTGACTGGTACCTCAATAGATTTGAATGGGGAAAACCGAATCAAAAAGTTGCTGTTCCTGCGAGTTTAGAAAATGACCAAGTTCCTGCAAAAACATTAGAAAGTAACAGTTCCAAACTGCTTTATGCTTTTTTGGATGAAAACGCTAAAGTTATTTCTCCTTGGTTTGATGAGATTAGAGCTTTTAAAAACGGAATTGCCCCAGCACAAAAAAATCATAGATTTGGTTTTATCAATGAGCAATACGAAACTTTAGTTGATTTTCAATATCTCGAAATTAGAGTTTTTGATGAAAAAAGATATGTAGCTCAAACCTTGAATGAAGGGTTTTTACTACTCAATCTAGACGGAAGTGTGATTGGTAAAGAATTTCACGGTTTTGATTTATTCAACAAAGAAAGAATTGTAGCCTATTCGATGGAAGATTTTCTAGGCAAAAAAACGTACAAGAAAGCATTATTTACTGATGAAGGAGAACAAAAGTCTGGATGGTATATTAATATTTACCCCAAATCTAATTGGTATCACCGTGTGATTGATGAAAGATTGAGAAGAGATGAAAGAGGTAATGCCTATATGGAGAAAATTTACAATTATATTGTAGATTCTACAGGTGAAGTTTTGAGCGATTGGCGCCCTTGTCACGAAATGATTTGGCAAAATAATGGAGACAGGAAATACAATGACAGTATTTTTCATTTTTTACATCAACCAAAAAGCAACTATTATATTGAAGAAACTTTTTTTGAAAATGTTTTTTATCAAGAACTTAAAATGGATGGAAATACAATTCATTTTGAAGGTGGAGATTATCACGATGGAATGGCAATGATTTCGGAAATTAAAAACACAGAAATAATTGAAAATAATTTAGGGGAAATTACCTTTTCAAACCCTCAAGTAAAATATGGATTTATAGATTGGTATGGAGATGTAGTGATTCCTTGTAAATACGATTATATTTCTGGTTTTAGTGATGGAAAGGCAATATTTAGACAAAACGGAAAATATGGTGCCATAGATTACAAAGGCAAAGTTATTTTACAACCCAAATACGATTTATTAGGAAACTTTGGTAGTGGTATTGCTCCGTATTATGTAGATAGTGCTTGGGGATATATTTCCTCTAAAGGAAAACAAGTGCTTAAGCCCATCTTTGAAGAAGCGCATCCGCATAGATATGGAATGGCAGCTGTGAAACAAAACAGTAGATGGGGTTTGATAGACACTCAAGGCAATATGATAATAGGTTTTAAATACAGAAAACCACCTTTAGTAATTTCTAGAAACAAAGTAAGAGTTTTGGTAGATGGAATTGGTTACGAAGTGATTGATTTGTGATAGAAACTACTTTTTGTTTGAAAAAAAGCCCAACAGTAGAAGAACGAAAATAATGTGACGCCTGCTTGAGTGTCAAGAATATCATCAGTAATACAACCAATAAAAAGGAATAATAAAATCACATAACTCAAAAAATGTTTTTTTAAAGTAAATATTGGATAAAAAATTCCAAATAGAATTATGATACCTCCAATTAATCCAAAACAAACAAAAAAAGATAACAACTGATTGTGTGCTCTTAATTGATATTCTTTCCTCAATCTGGATTTATTGTCTTCATAAAACTTGTAGTAAGTTTCCATTTCGTCACCTTTTGTAACACCCAATAAGATATTAGATTTAAAAACTTGATATCCTGCATCCAAATAATACATTCTTTGAATGATGGAACGATTATTTGGATCTATGTTTTCTCTAAAACTAATCACTTCATAAATGATTTCTTTAATTCTCGCAGTAATTCCGTATTTTCTTGGCATAGCAGATACATTTCCTTTTTCAATCGCTTTGATATCTTCATCTTTCAATGCCATTACGCCTAAGTAATCTTTTCTGAGCCCTTTGGAAGTAAGATATCTATATATAGTGCCATACATAGGCTGACCTTTCATATCTAATGAATCCATTTTGAAAACACTTCTTTGTTGCCAAGCCGAATCAACTTCTTCCGGACAGACATAAAGCCAAACGTAATAACCGTTTTCTAATAAATTAGATTCTAGATGATGAATATACTTACCTCCAATAGCTGTGGTTTGTTCTAAGTTGTTTATGTCTGCAGAATCTTTTACTTCAACCACACTTTCATAAGCAAAATATACCCAAAGCGTTCCTCCAGCAAAGGATATTAAAGTGAAAACTAAAAGTGAAATGAAATATATTTTCTTTTTAAAAATATACGCTTGATATACCAAAAAGACAAAAATTGCCATTGCCAAACAGATATATCCCGTACCAGATTCAAGAATTCTGATAAAATAAGCAAACAGTATTAAAGGAATCAATAACCAATATTTTTGTTTGGACTCAAAATGAAATAATGCTAAAAGAATTAATAAAATACTCATCCCAATCAAAATGCTCAATCTGATGTGAGAAATAAAAACAGAAATTTCACGATAGTCTGTAATATCTTTTAAAAAGTAAACATAATATCCTGCTAATGTGCTTACAATAACACCCGCTATAAAAGCAAAGACAATCGTCCACCATTCTTTTTTTGATAATATTGGAATACTTCCTAATACCAGAGGAAAACACAATAAAGGTAATTTTAAAACCAAATCTTTCACTCCATTGTTGACATCATTGGTGAAAAGAAGCCAGAAAATATGCACTACATAAACAAGCAAAAAAGCCAATGGCGAATATCTTAAAGATTTGATTCTTTCCCATTTTGCTTTGAATTTTGCTTCTACTAACCAATTTATAGCAAGACCTATGGAAGGAATACTCATTAAAATTTCGCCTGTGGATAATCCAAAAGCCAATAATGACATCAAAAAGATGTAGAAAAATCTATGTGGAAAATTTTCGCCTAGCACAAAATAGATAACGGTTAATTACCTGATAATATTTTGTTGTATTTTGACGAATCATTCAAAACTTCTAAAGCTTTTAGCATATATGGATCATCTTTAAGCGCGTGGACTACCCTACCTTCTGAATAGTAATATCTAGAAATAATTTCATTTTCAAGCAATTGAATAATTTCAGATTTAAAACGTTTCATATCATCTTCCAATACCGGAGTTAATTTGGCAATTAATGCATCAAATTCAACTTCTGCATCTTCATGATATTTTTCATCTTTTGCAGTTTTTTTCAATTCTTTAAGTTGTTCGATTGAAGAAGTCGTATATTCGATTTTCTTTTCTTTTAATTCTTCTATGAATGATTGGTATTCTTCATCAGAAAGTTTGAAGTTTTTAACATCAGGAATAGTAGCGTGTGTTCTTTGGTAATTGGTTGCAAAATTAAATATATGATGTTCAATCATTAGTTTTCTTGTAAGGGCACTATAAAATGTTTCTTCAATTTTAATGTCTGGTTCTACACCTCTTCCGTCCATTACTTCTCTTCCGTTTTTGGTTTTGAATTTTGCTAATAAACTATCAGGAACTTCACTCACATTTCCATATTCATCTTTGTGTGAATAATCTAATTTTTGAATACATCTTCCACTTGGCGTGTAATATTTTGCTACCGTAAGTTTTACGATACTTCCAAACTCTAATTCTTTTGTTTGTTGCACCAACCCTTTTCCAAAACTAGTTTCCCCAATGACAACTGCTCTGTCTAAATCTTGTAAACTTCCACTTACAATTTCACTTGCAGAGGCTGAATAATCATCAATTAAAACGACCACTGGCATATTCAAGTCAAAAGGGCTATTGGTTGTTTTGTAATCTCTATTAACATCTGTCAAACGACCTTTGGTATAAACGACCAACTCTCCTTTTGGCACAAAAAAGTTGACAATATTAACAGATTCATGGAGTAATCCACCTCCATTTCCTCTTAAATCAAATACCAACTGACTCATATTACTTGAGTCTCTTAATTTTCTTAGAGCGTCACCAACTTCTTGACTTGCTGTTTGGGTAAAGGAATTCAGTTTTACGTAACCAGTATTGTCATCAACCATTCCATAATAAGGAACATCTGGAATTTTAATCTCTTCTCTTTTGAATGTCACTTCATTTATTTCTTCACCTCTTTTATATTTGATTTTCAATTCAGTGTTAGGACCGCCTTTCAAAAAAAGACTCATATCACTGACACTTTTTCCCTTCACATCTTGGTCGTCTACTTCAAGAATAATATCTCCTGCCTTAAGACCTGCTTTTTGTGAAGGCGAACC